>CANJMU010000109.1 GCA_947475135.1 Silvanigrellaceae bacterium | reverse complement strand
TAAAAGATGATTTAAGGGGTTCCAAATGCTCATGATTCTGCGTCCTTTTTAGACTAGGGCTGGTTTAACATCATGCGATTTCTTTTTAATAGCCTTTGGATTTTTTTGTAATTTGTGAATAAAGGAAACAAACACATCAAAATCAGTAATTAATTGAACTTTATTTTTTACACTCCATTCACGAATAATTTTACCATCTTTTTCTTCAGAAGCAGAGTGGGTATGTGCCAATGCATTTACAACTAAATCAAAACGATTTTGTTTTAAAAGATCCATTAAATTTGGTTTCTTATTTTCTTCAGCTGCTTTATGAACCAGCACTGATTTTATATTTTTAGAAGTTAAATATTGATGAGTACCTAGCGTTGCAAAAATAATATAACCGGCATTTTGTAACGAAACAACATAAGGAGCATATTTTTCTTTATTTTCATCACCGCCTAAGGAAACTAAAACGTAACGCTCGGTTTCCTGTGATAAGCGCATTTGCATCGTATAAATTTCGGTAAAACCCGCAGAAGCATTTTGATTAAATGCGTTACTTTTCATAAATGTAGCTAGTTTTTCATCAAAAATACTGTTTGGTGTTGTGACACTGACAACGTCTGCTCGCCCTTTAAATAACTTTACTGTTACTTCGCCGGTGACTTTTTCGTTCACTTTTTCAATAAAAGCATTGAGGTTATTCATCAGTGGCTCATACCAAAGCGCTCCATAACAGAGATATCCCCATTTTTGATCAACGATCATTTTAAATTCATTTTCCGCTCTTGTGCAGACAAATTTTTCTAAAACTTCGTGAGCTGAAATAATAATATGTGCTGCTGGCGCTTCATAAACCCCTCGTACTTTAAGTCCAACGACACGATCTTCAATGTGATGAGTGACTCCAACCCCATGCTTTGCGCCAATGGTATTCAACTGGGAAATGATTGTGGGAAGATTGTCATCTTTGCCATTGATTTGAACGGGAAGTCCTCTTAAAAATCCTATTTTAATCAGTTCTGGTTCATTGGGTGTTTTTTCGATAGGAGTGCAAACTTGTAGAATTGCATTTAAATTTGGGATGAGGGCCGGGTTTTCAATTTCACCGCCTTCTGCGCTAATTCCCCACATATTATCATCGTAACTATAGGGTGAATGAACTGTTTGTTTGACAGGGATATTATTTTTTGCGGCGTATTCTAATTCTTCTTCGCGGCCCATTCCCCATTCACGAACAGGAGCAATGATTTTCATTTCTGGAGCTAAAGTTAAGACTGTCCCTTCAATGCGAACCTGATCATTTCCTTTGCCAGTGCAGCCATGGGCAATGCAGTCACAATTTTCTTGGCGAGCAATATCTACTGCAATTTTTGCTAACAGCGGTCGTCCCAAAGGTGTCGCTAAATGATAATCCCCCTGGTATCTTGCGTTGGCTTGTATTCCTTTTGCAATATAATGGTATGCAAATTCATTTTTTGCATCAATGACAAAGGTTTTAATTGCTCCAAGTGAGATTGCTTTTTTTTGAATGGCTTCTAAGTCATCAGATTGTTGTCCAATATCTATAGTTAAGGCAATGACTTCTGCGTTGTAATATTCTTGGATCCATTTGAGCATTACGGAGGTATCTAATCCGCCAGAATAAAGTAACACAACTTTTCGTATTTCTCCTTTGCGTCCTTCGTAAGACGACACCTTGATATATGATGATGAACTCATAGAAATGCTCCTTTAAGGGAATAAAAAGTGGGTTAATAAAAGTTCCGTTAGAGTAACAGACATAAAAAAAGCCCCGCAATGCGGAGCTTTTTTTATTTATTTTTTGAATGCCAATTTCATGGTGTGTTTCCTTATGACAAATCCTTGGGCTTATAATGACTCTAGAATAAAAAATCAAGACATTTTTTTTAAAGACAAAAAAATTGAATAATATTCAAGGGTTTAATAAGCTGTGAAAAGTAGGTCCTTTCAAAAGGTCTTATAGGAATTTTTTTTCTATTTTTTTCTAAGGAGATATCTTTTGAATATTAGGGTTTTTTATAAAGATGAATCAGCTTCAAAAAGCAATTTTGTACAAAAAAAACAGAATAGATCCATTGTGGGGCCTAAGAATTTAACCATTTCTAAAAAAGACAAAAGCAAAAAAATTGCTGAGTTTGATTCTGTTTTTAAACAGCTGCCCCCTCAGCTTGTGATGTCCTACAAAAAAAAATATCCCTGGATTCTTGGTTTAGCGGAACAATATTTAGATAATCCTGCACAAATACATCAAAAATGGTTCTTTTTTTTTGTAAAAGTATGTCGTTGTTTGGGGCCCGGGGATATTCAGATGAAATTAAACGAGGGGCGAAAATTATATGAAATTATTAAAAATGCAGATGTGATAAATCAAAAACCACTCGTTTAAATTGATACTTTAGTTTATCTTTGATGCGTCTGCGCAACGAAGAAAATAGAGTTACGTAAGAAGCTTATTGTTAAAATAAAAATGAAAGAAACCAATATGACGGTTTTAAAAAAAAAATCAGACCTTGTTCGATTGAATGTTTTTTTACAAGAAAGTGGAGTGGCTTCTCGTCGCAAAGCTGACGAAATGATTGAGGCGCGCCGCATTTCCGTCAATGGTAAAATCATTGATGTCCTTGGTTCTAAAATAGATGTCCTGTCAAAAATAGCTGTCGACGGAAAAGAAATTAAAAATATTCCTGCAAAAATCACCTATATTTTTCATAAGCCTGCAAACACAATTACAAGTCGAAGCGATGAAGAGGGTCGTCCTATTATTTTTGATTTAAAAGGACTTAAAAAATTGCCACAAAACGTTCAGGCTGTAGGACGACTCGACTTTAAAACCGAAGGGTTACTGATTTTGACAAATGATGGCGATCTTTCCTTGGCGCTGACCCATCCACGTTATAGCGTTGAAAAGACTTATAATGTTCTGATTTCAACGAATATTGCCCTTGAAGAAATTGAGAAATTAAGAAAAGGAATTGAACTAGAAGATGGAATTGCAAAACCCTTGAGTGTGAAAACATTATCCAAGCAAAAACTTGGAAATTCGCAAGGGGTTTGGTTAGAAATTATTGTCACAGAAGGAAGAAATCGACTTGTTCGTAGAATGTTAGAAGCGTTAGGTCTTCGTGTTTTGAGACTTGTCCGCATTGCAATTGGATATATTCGTCTTCCTACAAATTTGGAGCAAGGGAAAATTCGTCCAGTGACTGCCGTGGAACGAAAATATTTGTCTGATCTGAAAAGCAACATGGAGCAAGAAATTAAAAAAAATAAAAAAGTTGCTGTCATGATGAACAAATCTCTCAAAAAAAAGTCGACGAAAAGAGTTAGAAAAGAAGAGTACGATCGAACTAAAACAGGGCGTTCGATTGATCTTGGAAGGAAAGAAAAAGAAAGAAAAATTGAGAAGGAAAATAGAATCAAAAAATTTCAAACGAAGAATTCACCCCTATAAAAATTTAAAAAAAATTATTCCATGGGCTTCGAATCATCTGCAATAATTTTTCCGTCTTTCAGGCGAATCACGCGTTTTAATTTTTGAGCAAATATTTCATTGTGTGTCACGATAATAAATGTTGTTTTTAATTTCTGATTTAATTCAAAGAAAATATTTTCAACATGATGTGCATTTGTAGAATCTAAGCTTCCTGTTGGTTCATCTGCTAAAACAAGTGCTGGTTCGTTGATTAATGCTCGCGCAATAGCAACTCTTTGTTGTTCGCCCCCGCTTAATTGAGCTGGAAAATGATTTTTTCTAGAGATTAAATTCACCATATTCATATAATATTCTGCAGATTTTTTTGCACTTGCATAAGAAATTCCACGAATTAAACAAGGTAACATGATGTTTTCTATCGCATTTAACTCTGCCAATAAATTGTTTTGCTGAAAGACAAATCCGAGATATTGATTTCTAAATCGACTTTGTGTTTCGTCAGAACCAGAAAATGGATTTTTTTCATCGATCAAGATATTGCCAGAGGATGGAGTATCAATGGTTCCTAAAATATGTAAAAGGCTGCTTTTTCCCGAGCCGCTTTCTCCGACAATGCCAACAAGTTCTCCTTTGTTGACTTGAAAAGAGATATTGTTCAAGGCTTTTAAGTGGACTTCTCCGACTAAAAAAATTTTTGACAGATTTTGAACGTTCAAGACTGGGCTCATATTTGTTACCTTAAT
>CANJMU010000108.1 GCA_947475135.1 Silvanigrellaceae bacterium | reverse complement strand
GAAGTTCCGAAAGCAACATTTATTGTTGCCAATCCTGAACATTTCAGTATTGCTGTCCTTTATTCTAAAGGAATGAGTGCTCCTATTGTGATTGCAAAAGGGCAAGATTATTTAGCGTTAAAAATTCGTGAAATTGCAAAAAAACATGACATTATGATTGTTGAAAATAAACCATTAGCAAGAACACTCTATAAAACAGTCAAAGTTGGACAAGAAATCCCGAATTCTTTGTATCAAGCAGTCATTGAAGTGATGAAATATATTTATAGAATGAAAGGTAAAAACTATTTTGAAAAAAGAAATTTATTAGAATTAAAAACGTCCTCATAAAAAATAAAAAGCTAAGGATGATTTATGGCTACAGCAGTGATAACGAAACAACCTCAAAAAAATGGAATTTTTACACCAGAGTTTCTTTTAAGAAATCCAGATATGATCATTGCAATGGCGGTTACTGGAATTGTTCTTATGATGATTTTTCCGCTTCCTGCTTTTTTAATTGATTTGTTGTTGGCTACAAGCATTTCTACAGCGCTCATTATTATGTTGGTCAGTATTTATATATCAAAACCATTAGAATTCGCTGTATTTCCGACTTTATTATTAATTTCTACATTGTTTCGTTTGTCTTTAAATGTAGCGACAACAAGAAATATTTTATTGAATGGTGCTGTTGGTAACGTACCAAATATTGTGATTGCTTTTGGAAAAATTGTTGTTGGCGGAAATTTTGCCGTAGGTTTTGTGATTTTTTTAATACTCATGATTATTAATTTTATTGTTATTACAAAAGGTGCTGGAAGAGTCGCAGAAGTTGGCGCTCGGTTTACATTAGATGCAATGCCAGGAAAACAAATGGCCATTGACGCAGAATTAAATGCGGGGCATATCAACGCAGAAGAAGCAAAGAAAAGAAGAAAAAATGTAGAAAATGAAGCCGATTTTTATGGAGCGATGGATGGTGCCAGCAAATTCGTTCGTGGAGATGCCATTGCTGCAATCATTATTACACTTGTCAATATCGTTTTTGGTTTTGGAATTGGCGTCATTAAATATGGAATGTCACCAGGACTTGCCGTAGAAAAATTCACTTTGTTTGCAGTTGGTGATGGATTACTTAGTGCAATTCCCGCACTTATGGTTTCAACATCGGCCGGTATTATTGTCACCCGTGCAACCAGTGAAGGAAATTTAGGTGATCAGGTTTTAAAGCAAGTCAGCGTTCATCCGAAAGCTTTCTACATTACGGCCGCTCTTATTTTTGTGTTAGCGCTAATTCCTGGTTTTCCTAAAATTCCATTTTTTGTTTTGGTCGCAATTTTATTATTTTTCGGAAAATTATTTGATACACAAATCCAAAATACAAAAAAAGATGAAACCTTAAAAAAAGAAACAGATGAAAAAGCAAAAGAGCAGAAAGATGAAAATAGCCTAGATAATCTTATGAAAGTTGATATTTTAGCCGTTGAAGTTGGTCATGCGCTGGTCAGCCTTATCGATCCTGTTCAAAACGGTGAAGTTGTCGATAGAATTCAAGGATTGCGAAAACAATTCGCTCAAGAAATGGGAATTATTATTCC
The DNA here is from genome assembly GCA_947475135.1 of Silvanigrellaceae bacterium. The sequence continues at coordinate 2,612 of CANJMU010000108.1, read as the reverse complement.
TCAAATTCAATTGCGAGATAATTTACAGTTAGAGCCAGGCCAATATCAAATTTTATTAAAGGGAAATCGTATTGCACAAGGATATCTCTTAGTCGATTATTTCTTAGCAATGGACCCTGGTAATGTTGAAAACCCAATTCGCGGAGAATCCACGAAAGATCCTGTTTATGGTTTACCTGCATTATGGGTCTATAAAAAAGACAAAGATGAGGCGGTATTTCGTGGATATACGGTGGTGAATTGTTCTACCGTCATTGCAACTCATATTACAAAAATACTCAAAGAGTATTCTTCTGAAATGTTGACACGGCAGGATGTGCAACATGTTATTGAAAAAGTTAAGGAAACAAATCCAAAAGTCATTGAAGAATCTATGCAAGCAGACCGATTAAATCTTGGTGACGTTGTGAAGGTTATGCAAAATTTACTGGTGGAAGATGTGTCGATACGGGACGTTTTGTCACTGTTCGAGTGCCTAGCAGATCACTGTAAACTGATAAAGAACCCTGATGTCTTATCTGAGCATTGTCGAAAACAATTAGGCCGATCTATTGTGCAAAAAATTACGGATGGAAAAGAAGATCTGCCAGTTGTTACCTTAGATAGGTTGATTGAAGATATTTTAAATGGCGGATTAATTGTGACTGAAAATGGATCATCTTATATCAATATTGAAGGAAAATATGCGCAAGAAATATTACAAAAAATCCTGACTGGAATTTCAAAATTTGATACGGAAGGGACGCCGCCTGTTTTATTGATTGGCTCCCGTTTACGTCTTTCATTTTTTAGATTAATTCATAGATACATACCACATTTAACAATACTTTCTTTTGATGAAATTCCACCTGAAATAAAAATTAAGAATTTAGAAATGATCACTCTTGGATAGGAGAAATTTATGGACGTAAGGCATTATGAATCTTTTGAATTGCAGGATGCAATTAAAATGGTGAAAAAAGATTTAGGAAAAGACGCCATTATTATTTCAACGCGAGAGAAAGAAATGTATTCCGAGGAACTTGGAAAAAACTGTCGAATTTTTGAAGTGATTGCGGCTCCAAATGTTTCGGAAAATAAAAAAATAATTTCCCCGCAAATTGGAAATTATTTACAAAAAGTTCAATTCCCACGAATCACAAAACAGTCAGAAGTCACGGTTGTTAAAAAATCTGTGATAAACCCAACACTCACAGAAAAAATATTAAATACATCCGCTCAAATGAATTTAAAGACAAATCCGAAAGATGTTTTATTTTCTGCGCCTTTACAAAAAACAACTCATGCGAATCCAAATTATCAAAATTATTCTCAGAGCCAAAACAAGAATGAGAATTTAAATGAAAGAATGGATAACGAAGTTTCACAAGTCAGAAAAGAATTATATAAAATCAGAAAAGAAATGGAAGTTTTGCCTCAAATTAATTGGATGGATCAAATTCAAGAAGTTAAACTGTTACTTCACAATGTCATGAAAGAAAAATTTAAATCAGATATTGATTCTTTGAATTCTCACATTTTAGATATTTGCGTTAAATTAAAAATCGCAGGAGTGACAGAATCTATTATTTCCTCTTTGACAACATTCCTTGCGACACTTGATATCTCTAAAGATAAATTGCCTGTGACATTTGAGAAAGAAAAAGAATTTTATTTAACCAATACAATCCAACAGTTATTTCGATTGATTAAAATATCACCCACATTTAAAAAAGACTCTTCTAGAAAAAGATTTATTTGTCTTGTGGGTCCTACAGGAGTTGGGAAAACAACAACAATTGCAAAATTAAGTACAAAATTAAAATTCACAGAACATTCCAATATCGCATTTATTTCCATGGATAATTATCGTGTGACTGGTGCAGATCAGCTTAGGGCTTTTTCTAAAATTTTAGAATGTCCTTTTTTTCAAGCAAATGATAAAAATGAATTGCTGCATATTATTTCAAAACAAATCAAAAGCGATATTGTTTTTATTGATACACCCGGGGTTAGTTTTCATTCCACCGAAAATAAAGATTTTTTTATGGGGCTCAGTGATTTTCCATTGCCTATTGAATTTCATTTGACTTTAAGTACATCGATGAAACAACGGGATCTTGACGAAACTGTTCGTTACTTTAATTTTTTAACATTTCAGAGCATTATTTTTACAAAACTAGATGAATCATGGGCCTTTGGGGAAATCTTAAATACATGTGCACAAAGTAACATTCCAATAAGTTACTTTAGCACCGGACAAAAAATTCCTGAAGATATTGAAGTCGCATCCAAAGAACGCATCATTGAGAGGATTTTAAAAATATGATTCACGATCAGGCTGTGACTTTACGAGAAATGATGAAAAATGTTTCTCTTCATCATTCTTTAGCGGAACCAATTGTTTGCGCATCTCAATTATGTCCCTCGGTTCTTGCTATTTCTGGCGGCAAGGGTGGTGTTGGTAAAACACTCACGACAGCGAATTTGGGACTCTCTTTAGCGCGTATGGGAATGCGTGTTCTTATGCTCGATGGTGACTTTGGCTTGGCAAATTTAGACGTTGTTTTAAATTTACGACCTAAGTTTACCTTGGACGATGTTTTAAGCGGAGAACGTCATTTAAAAGATAT
>CANJMU010000107.1 GCA_947475135.1 Silvanigrellaceae bacterium | reverse complement strand
CTTCTAAGACAACAAAGAAATTTTTGTCTTGAACTAAAATTGGCGCAGAAAACCCAGTGTGACTTTGCTCAAAATGAAAAATAGCTTTCGATAAATATTCCAATTCGAATTTCATGTTCGCAAAAATATTCTGACTTTCACTTGTGTAAACGTGAAGTTCAGTGGCTGGATGAATATTAAATCGACCGCGAATTCCACGAACCTGTGTCACAATATTTTGAATCAGTCGCATGCTTGAAATAGATTTTTCAGAAATTAAATTTTCATTTTCTAAAGGTAACAATAAGTTCCCAATAGTTTTGCTTTTTTGTTGCGGATGAATATTCTGCCAAATTTCTTCGGTAATAAATGGCATGATTGGATGCAAAAGACGCAACACTCCATCAAAAATTGCCAGTGCGCATTGCAGAAGATTTTTTGAATTTTCAGTTGATTCGTCCACCTGAGGACTCTCTGCCGAATGGGACGGAGAATTCAATTGAGGTTTGGCCAATTCAATGAACCAATCACAAAAAATCATCCAAACAAATTCATAAATCGAAGATGTCATCGTTGAAAACTGAAGTCCCTCTAAAGCTTTATGCATCACAGAAACCATCTGATAAAATTCAGATTGTATCCAAGAAAGTAACGGCGAATTTAATTTTAATTCCTGCAAATTTTCAAAATAAATATTTTCTGCAGAAACATTTATTTTTTCTGCATTCATACATAAAAAGCGCGTGCTGTTCCAAATTTTATTTGCAAAATTTTTCCCAATTTCACAGCTTTCATCTTTCCAAAAAATATCCTGTCCTTCATACATTTGATTCATTAAGGAAAAACGAAGGGCATCGGTTCCATACTTATCTCGGATTTTTTGAATATCAGGTGAGTTCCCCAAGGATTTACTCATTTTTTTTCCATTTTTATCGCGCACAATTGGCGTAAAGTAACACTTAGAAAATGGCACTTGCTTTAAAAAATATTCACCCGCCATGACCATTCGCGCAACCCAAAAAAAGATAATATCTCCACCGGTAATTAAAATATTTGTAGGATAATAATATTCCAAATCTTTTATTTCTGTTTCGTTAGGGTTTTCCCAATTGTGAACACCAAAAGGCCAAATCCAAGAACTTGCCCAAGTATCTAAGACATCTTCATCTTGAATTAAATTTTCGTGCTGGCATTTTTCACAAAATTTTGGTTTATCAATTTCGCAATTGATATGAAAACACTTCTGACATATGTACATAGGCAAACGATGTCCCCACCATAATTGACGAGAGATGCACCAGTCTTGAATATTTGTTAACCAATGTTCCCATGTTTTTTCTTGGTAATTGGGAATTAATTTTAATTTGCCTGAACGTGTTGCATGAAGTGTGAGTTCGGCTAACTTATCCATTTTGATGTACCATTGTTCACTTAAATAATACTCAATGGGAACATGACCACGTTCGGACATTCCTAAATTTAATGGGTGTGGTGTTATTTTATTCAGATATTTTTTTTCTTCTAATTCTTTCACAAGTTTTTTACGTGCGACAAAGCGATCCAATTTTTGATATTCGGCCGGAACATTTTCATTCAGTGATGCATCGGGGTTCATAATATTCAATAAACCCAAATTGTGACGCTTTCCGACATCAAAATCATTGCGATCATGTGCAGGTGTAATCTTGACAACTCCTGTTCCAAATTCCATGTCCACGTAGTCGTCTGCAATAATTGGAATGACCCGATTGCAAATTGGTAAAATGACATTTTGCCCAATGTATTTTAAGTAACGCGCGTCCTTTGGATTGACGGCAACAGCTAAGTCACCAAATAAAGTTTCGGGACGGGTTGTCGCCACAACTAAAAATTCGTTGGGATTTTTTTCTAATGGGTACTGAATATGCCACAAGCTACCTTGTTTTTCTTGGAAGTAAACCTCTTCGTCACTAATGACAGATTGACTGACAGGACACCAATTGACCAAGCGATAGTTTTTATAAATAAGACCATCTTTGTACAAATGAACAATAGCTTTTAAAACACTGCGACTGTATTTTTCATCCATCGTAAAAACCATGCGGGACCAATCACAGCTGATTCCTAAATTTTTTAAAGCATCAACAATTTTTTCTCCGTATTCTTCTTTCCATTTCCACACGTGTTTTAAAAATTCTTCACGCCCAATTTCTTTTTTAGAAATTCCTTTTTCTTGTAACGTTTTTGTTACCTTAGACTCTGTGGCAATGCTTGCATGATCAATTCCGGGAATCCAGCACGCTTCTTCGCCTAAAGCACGATGCCAGCGAATAAGAATATCTTGAATTGTATACATCATGTGCCCCATGGTTAAGTCACCAGTAATATTAGGTGGCGGCATGACGATTGTGAATGGTTTTTTCTTTGGATTTGGTGTGGACTTATAAAAATTATTTTGTGTCCAAAAAGATTGAATTCTTTTTTCAGTTTCTTGATTTTGATAGGGCTTGGAAAAAAAATCGGAGGTTTGCATATTGGAAGTTCCTTTCGTCATCACAATCAAAAATCTTGAATTAGACAAGGAACTTTTTAGCACAGATTCATAAAAGTCATAAATGATAATTTATATCCGAATTTATTTTTATTCTATTCTATAATGACAGACCCTATTATGATGAATTACAGAATTTCTTTTTCTGCAAGAATCTGATGAATCTCAGAACTATGCTTTAATAAAAACGTCGCTGCGTACCGTACAAATTTTTGAGGAGCATACAGCTGCCTTTCATGAAACACACTCTTTATTATCTGACCACAAAGTTCTGATGCTTCTTTGAATTGTTGTCGGATAACTTGAAACTTTTCCACTTTAAAAACTTCTTCTAAACAACTCAAAAAAGCTTTCTTCCTGTTGCTCTGTTTCCTCTCATCTTTCCCTCTTAAAGAATCGTAATAACAAGGAAGAGAAGGACAATCTCTTCCAAAACCATTTCTATTTTCAAATTGAAGGATAAAAACAGTCGCAAACTGTCGAAAAATGTCCATATAAGGAAAAAAACCTTCCGAAGGAATCAAAGCATTTTCTGAAGACTGAAGGACAAAATTTTTTGGAAAAATATGAATTAAAGGAAAATTTTTAGGATATAAAGAAATAAAATCCACGATTGCAGAAAGAACTTCAGTTGAAATTCTACCGAAAGACCCTTGAGAATGTGTCTCCGGCTTAAAAAAACGTTTTAACAAATTAGGATCAGGAAAAATAAATAAAACTTGATATAACTCTGTTATAAAATGATTTGATGCTCTTGAAACATAGCAATTCTTCCTATCAACCCACATAATCATGTTAGATTTATCCGATGAACGTTGTATCGTAGGAGAAAGATAGTCATTCGTCCTGCCATAAAGTTGAGATCTATGACGAGGATTAGTAACTCCCGCCAGCACGGCATCAATATTTTCAGAGGTATCTTGAAGAATTAATGGGTTTGGATCGACAGTCCCGAATGGTACCAAATTCGGTGGCAAAGTCGAAATAGCTGAAAATGAGGTCTCTTCTAAAGGTAAGGATTTTAATTGACGTGTTCTTGGATCTAAAGCAAAAAAAACACTGCCATTGCGCAGAGAAAATTTATTAAAGCATTCTACGGTCATGATAGGTTGTATCGTATTACCTTTTCGTTTCATTTGAAAGGCTGGTATCTTGTTTATCTTTTCTTTTTGTAAAAAAGAATAACTTTGATTAGAAATAGAATTTAAATCCACCCTATTTTCTAAGGAAGAAATCTCGAAAACAAAATGATATGTTCTGACTTCATTATTTTCTAAAGCACATGTGATCATAAAAGAATAAAAATTCTGATATTGAGTTCTATCTTTCTGGAAATAAGTTTCTAATTTTATTTCTGAGATATTATCATTTCTCTTTTGAAAATAAAAAAACTGAGAAAGATAAGACCAGGCCTCTTTTTCTTCATCAAGATTTGAGCCCTCTAAGTTATTCTGAATCATTTTTTTCAAATCAAAAAACGTTTCCTGAAATTTATATTGAGCATCAGAAGTTTTTTCTAAAGATAAAAAAAAGTAACCCTTTTGCTTATCATGGCACAAAAGAACTTCTTTGAATAAATGTTCTTCCTTATAAGCACTAGAATCATAAACTGGATTTTGAAAATAAGAAGTTAATTTTGTAAGATAACAAAAATTTTCTTCCGAATACGAACGAGAAATATCTAAAACTTTGTGGCTTATATTATT
>CANJMU010000106.1 GCA_947475135.1 Silvanigrellaceae bacterium | reverse complement strand
TTCTGAAATATTGACGTCGACGGCCATTGGCCATGATTTTGTACTATCAAAACCTTTATCTGGGGATAATAAAAATGGCTTATTTAAATCGAGATGATTTCTTTTTTCATCGGTCAAATGAATCGGTGCTGCAGCAAAACTAGAAAGAATTGTTTCTGTGTTGATCTTCACTTTTAAATTTGAATTTTTATCATCAATGAAAATTGGGCGAGCACCATCCACAAGCATCACGGATTGATTGCCATACATTTGGGTATAAACTTTTGTGATGGGATTTGAATTGCTAAAATTGCTTGCGACGACTGGCGGTCTTGAAAGATTTTGTTTTGCAATCTGTTGTCCAAGCGGAGAGTTGAGGTCCGTTGTCAATAAGTTTTCTTCTAATTTTAAACCAATTTTTGAATAAAAGGTTTTTAATCCGCCTGATTTAAATGGATTCACGCTCAGAATTAATTTGCCTCCACGACCAACAAAATCTGTCAGCATTGTTTCTGTTGTTTCGTTATAAGGAATTGTATTATCGCCAGCAATAACAACACGAGCATCTTCGGGAAGAGGGCCTTCCTTAATATTCCACGATTTGACGTTGTAAGCTTTGGCTTTTAAATCGGTGACAACGTCTGCATAGGATTTGGAATTTTCTGCTTGTTCTGTTGTGGGTTCGCCGCTGCCATCTAAGAAATAAACAACTTTTTTAATTTTTATCAAATTCACCAAGGCGTTGGTTAGTTTACTTTCTGTCAGGCTACCTTCCAATTCACTTTTGTTTTCATCTGTAAAAAGAACTAAGCGAGAAAATCCGGATGGTTGAATTTTACGAATAATTTCTTTGTTTGTTAAGGAAACAGGTCCGGCATTTAAAATATGTTTGGAATTTTTTGAGTACAAATTTAAAATATCATTATTTTCAGAACAATAATTATCTTGAGTATTTGGTGCGCCAACACAAAAGATTTGAACATCCTTTGTCAAAGAATTCAAAAATTTTGTGGACTCTTCACTCAAGGAATTAATTTTATTTGTTGTGAGATCGAAGTTTTTTGAAAAATTATTTTTATTTAAAATAACAGCAATTCCTAGAATAATTGCAATACCTAGAAAAGAAGAAAGAATGCTTTTTGCATAAAAAATTGGCGCATATTTTTCTTTGGATTCCCCAGTAGCTTGTCCTAAAGGGAGAAGAGTTGCCAATGCGCTTGCGATAAAAAATAACATTAAAATAAGAGGCAGATATTTTAAAAATCCGCTGAGAGTATCCCACAAAAGGACTGTTAAAATTGTTAAAAAAATTGAGGCAAGGGTCATTTCTATTTTATATTTTTTCATGTTTTATAGGCTCCACTTTTTGCTTTCAATAACGAAACGGGACAAAAATAAAAACAAACCGCAGATTGCGACAAAATTTGCAATGGTGCTTGTTTTAATCACTCCGCGAGTCATGTCATTGCTGAGGTCTAGTAAGTTAACACTGTGTTTGTACCACTCAGGAACGCTTGGAATAAAAGAAGAAAAAATAAATAAAATAATAAAAAAGGAGGCTCCTAAATAACTAATCACCTGATTTTTTGTTAAAGAACCAATAAACAAACCTATAGAAACAATTGTTGCTGTATTTAACATTAATCCTAGCCAACCACTGAAAATTACTTTCAGGTCTGGAACTGTGAAAATATAAGTAAACAAGGGATAAATGGATAGACAAAGACCAAGGACGCCGAAATACATCATCACGCCTAAAAATTTTCCAAAAACAATAGACCAGCTTGAAATAGGTGCGCTGCTTAACACGCGGTAGCTTCCCGTTTGATATTCTTCTGACATGACGCGCATTGTGAAAGCAGGAATGACAAAAATATTGATATAATTTAAAAATCCTAAAATTTGTCCAAAAACATCTCCTGCGGGATCAATAGATTGACCTCGATTTAAGAGCATTTGAACAACAATAAAAAAAACAATTCCAGAAACTAAAAATAAAATGCACGCAGCGATCCAGCCTAGAGGCGTTCCAAAAAATCCTTTAAAATCTCTGGTGGCGATGGACAACGAATCTTGAAACATAAAATAACTCCTTTTCCTTATTATTCAGCAGAATTTTGTGAACCAACGGCCTGAAAAAACAAAGCTTCTAAGCCCTGTTTTTGCTCTTCGATTCCAATTAAGGAAAAATTCTCTTTCACGATTTGATGTGTTACTTTAGCTAAATCTTCCTGAAAGCTTGTTTCTAATCCGAAACTATTGACAAAATTAACTCGAATTGAATTTTCATTTTCTTTCACTAAGGAAACATCACGGACGAAACCTTTTTGTCGAAACCAGTTGGCTGCATCTTCAGAGCGATTGACGAATTTATAAACGACAGAAACAGTGTCCTGATCATTTTTTTCTAAATTCATTTGTGATGCAATTTTTCCTTTGTTGATAATAACAACTTCAGAGCAGGTTGCTTGCACTTCAGATAAAATATGAGAGCTTAAAATGACGGTTCTTTCTGAAGATAAATCACGAATTAAATTTCGAATAAGTACAATTTGATTTGGATCAAGCCCTTCTGTGGGCTCGTCTAAAATAAGAACTTTGGGATTATGAAGGAGCGCAGCCGCTAAGGAAACACGCTGACGAAATCCCTTGGATAGGTTGCCAATAATTCGATTTTTACATTCTTCGATGGCGCATTGCTTGAGCATTTTAGAAATTTTTTCGGATCTTTCGGCATGCTTGAGGCCATGAAGTTTTCCAACAAAATTTAAGAAATCTTCGACATACATCTCTTTGTAAAGCGGAGGATTGTCTGGTAAGTATCCAATAATTTTTTTAATTTCGTCTGAATCTTTGATAACATCCAATCCACAAACGGTTGCTGAACCAGAGCTCGGGCCAAGCAGCCCTGCGAGGATGTCCATTGTTGTTGATTTTCCTGAACCATTCGGTCCTAAAAATCCGCAGATTTTTCCTGAAGGAACAGAAAAATTGAGACCATGCAAAACTTTTCTATCTCCGTAAAATTTAACGAGATCTTTGACTTCAATCATAAATAAAAAGCCTCCATTCTTTATGCGCACATCATAGACGATTTTCTGGCATGAACTCAAGAAATCCAAGACAATTCCGAGAACATGCAAAGGTTTTAGACTTTTAACACAAAGGGGGCTTGTTTGACAGATTCGACCTCGCATCAAAATGAAAATCAAGAATTTGAAAATATTATTTCAATTGATGAGTATAAAAAACAAAGTCAAAATATTCCTGTTGTAGTTATCGTTTCTGAAGAAGAAGTCGAATATTTTTCTTTGAAAAAAAAATTGGAAAAAAAATGCACGATTCACACAGCGAAAGATGTCCTTGAACTATCAAGTATTTTAGGAGCGACATCTATTGATTATTTGTATTTACATACGGATGTTATATGGCTTGATGGATTTGAAATTTGTGCCACTTTAAGAAGCCAGGAAAAGTTCAAAACCTTGCCCATTTTTCTTTTTTCAGGCATGACAAACCAAGAGAAAATTTTAAAATCTCTGGATGTTCGATGCAACGATTTTCTTCAAGGGCCCCTAACAGAAGATGTGATATTAAAAAAAATGGAAAATTCTGATGTCTGATTCTATTGTTTTGAAATTTGGTGGAGCATCCGTTGCTCAGCCAGAATCTTTTCAATTTATTTCTGAAATTATTTCCTATCGATTAAAAACTTTTTCAAAAATTGCTGTTGTTGTCAGTGCCATGGGCAACACAACCGATGAACTGATAAAATTAGCGCATCAAGTCAATGAAAAACCCCCACAAAGGGAACTGGACATGCTCATTTCCGTTGGTGAGAGAATGAGCATTGCGCTTCTTGCGATGGCTCTCGATAAAATCAAAATAAAAGCCGTCAGTTTTACAGGCAGCCAATCGGGCATTATCACCACGTCCGATCACTCTCATGCCAAAATTATAGATGTCAAACCAAAAAGATTAATACCGCACTTATCTAATGGATACGTTGTTATTGTAGCTGGATTTCAGGGGATGAGCACTTCCGGAGAAATTACGACACTGGGGCGTGGAGGTTCGGATACAACGGCTGTTGCATTGGCTAGCGCATTAAATTCTTCCTGTGTTGAATTTTATAAAGACGTGAATGGAATTTATGATTGCGATCCAAAACTCAACAAAAATGCAAAAAGATATTCAAATTTGTCTTACAAAGAAGCTTACCAATTAACGTTTTCTGGCGCAAAAATATTGCATCACAGATGCATTGC
>CANJMU010000105.1 GCA_947475135.1 Silvanigrellaceae bacterium | reverse complement strand
CTTTAATTCCAGCGCTTTTTGAAAATCTTTTAAAGAGGATTGATATTCTTCTTGTTCGTAAGAAAAATAAGCTCTTTTGGTATAAAGTTCAAAATTTTTTGGGTCTAATAAAATCCCTTGGGATATTTTTTCATAAGCCAAATCATATTGATGATTCAATGAGTAAAGCTCAAATAATTTAACGTAACCCTCTGCAAAAAAGGGGTCATATTCAAGGCATTTCTGATAAAAATAGACCAACTGATTTTCTTTTTTTTCATTTTTGTACTCAAGAAGCACTGTAGGTTCCAATTCTTCGTGTGAAATAGATTCATAATAAGCCAATCTTTCTATGGATTTTTTAAAATTTTCTTTATCATGAAGCTTAGAATAGACAAGGGATAAATGACCATAAACTAAAGAGTAAAAATGAATCGGAAAAAATTTTTTCTCTTCAAAATACTGAAGCACTTCCAATAATAATTTTTTAGAAACTTCCGCCTTATTGAAATGTTGATAACTTAACACCGCAAGACCTAATTTTGAATCAACTTGATCTCCTAAATCAATTGATTTTTGAAATGATTTTTGACTTTCTTTATATTTTTTTTGTTCCATAAAAACACGTGCAATTTTGTCCCAAACAAATTTATCTTGTTGTTTTTCAGGAATTAAAATCAAATATTTCATTTTTAATTCTGGATTTTGAAGGTAATCAATTAAAATTAAAAGTTGTTGGATAAGTTCTTTTGAAAAACCTTCTGCCTGAACCAAATCAAAATAATTTTCAACAATTTTTTCAGGATTTCCAGAATATTTTTTAAATATTTCCATGGTTTTAAAATAAGTTTCATTCGGATAAACATCTTGAATTTTTTTTAACGTCGCATTGGATATTTCCTCGTTTCCAAGAATTAAAAATATTCTTGATATGAGAATATATATTTTTGGATTATTGGGTTCTTTGTCTAAAACCCGATTCGCTAAAATAAGTGCTTTTTGTAAATCTTCCCATGGGGATACTTTATTTTCAACATCATTTAAAATAAGATTTGCCATTAAAATTAAAGAAGGAATATGATCAAAATGAACTCTTAAATTCTGAATCAAACGCTTTTTTGCCTCTAAATTTGTGGATGGGTATCCAATTTCAGAGATTTCTAAAGCTTCAGAATAATTTTTTTCAACATTAAAATTGTTTTCATTTTGAGGAAAATAAATATCTTTCTCAAAATTTGAAAAATCATCTTCTGAAAACAATTCCGTAGAATAGTAATCAGAATCATTTGTGGTTGGTTCTTCTGCCTGCAAATTAATGTTCCACAATAAAACAAATGCAGTGAAAAAGAAGCTTCCTTGTTTTTTCAAAAATTTCTGCACCATAGAATCTCCAAAGCTGGGAAACTATCGGTACTCAATTCAAAAAAATAAATTGATCTCTTTTCTTTTTTTGCACTGTCAATTCTTTAAAATCGGAAGTGTTCTTTTCTAAAACAGAAAACGAGAGTATGGTTAAGATGTTTTTTTTACCACGGAGTCTCGGAGTCTTTTATGAACATTCATGAATATCAAGCAAAAGAGCTGTTAGAAAAATTCAATCTTTTTATCCCAAAAGGGAAATTAGCAACCACTCCAACAGAAGCAGAATGGGCTGCAAGACGTTTAGGTTGTGGCGCTGGCGGAAAAGTCGCTGTCGTCAAAGCCCAAGTTCATTCTGGTGGACGCGGAAAAGCAGGTGGTGTGAAACTGGTGAAAACCCCAGAAGAGGCCAGAGCGGAAACAGAAAAAATGTTGGGTATGACATTGGTCACAAATCAGACTGGTCCCCAAGGAAAAAAAGTCCATAAAGTCCTTATTGCAGAAGGATGTGACATCGACAAAGAATATTATTTTGCCCTTGTTGTGAATCGTGAAACCGCAAACATTGGGGTCATGGCCTCTACAGAAGGCGGTATGGATATTGAAGAAGTTGCAGAAAAACACCCTGAAAAAATTGCGACCGCTGATATCGATCCTACAATTGGCTTGCATGATCATGTGATTCGGCGATTGAGCGTTGCCCTTGGATTTGGCCTCAACACCCCATTAAGTGCAGACTTTTCCAATATCGTCAAAGGTCTTTTTCAAGCCTTTATGAAGTACGACTGCAGCATGCTGGAAATCAATCCACTGGTCTTAACGAAACAAGGAAAGCTTTGCATTTTAGACTGCAAAATGAGTTTTGATGAAAATGCCCTTTTTCGTCACCCAGATATTCAAGATCTTCGCGATTACGAAGAAGATGAACCACGGGAGTTGGAAGCCTCTAAATATGGCCTGAGCTATGTTTCCTTAGATGGAAATATTGGGTGCCTTGTGAATGGTGCGGGTCTAGCTATGTCAACTATGGATATTATTCAACAATCCGGTGGAACACCAGCAAACTTTCTTGATGTTGGGGGTGGCGCAAATCAAGAAACCGTGACCCAAGCTTTTCGAATTATTTTACGCGATAGCGCTGTAAAAGGCATTTTCGTCAATATTTTTGGTGGAATCATGAAGTGCGACATCATTGCCAACGGAATTGTTGCTGCCGCTAAAGAACTGGGCCTCAAAGTCCCTCTTGTCGTACGCCTTGAAGGAACAAACGTTGACCTTGGCAAAAAAATATTAGAAGCCTCAGGATTAAATATCATAAGTGCCTCCTCTATGGCTGATGGTGCTCAAAAAATTGTTCAAGCGGTAAAAAAATAAAGGAGATGGAAATATGGCTATTCTTATTGGAAAAGATACAAAATTAATCTGTCAGGGAATTTCCGGAAATGCAGGAAAATTTCATTCGGAAAAATGCGCCGAATACGGAACACAATTGGTTGGAGGAGTCGTCCCAGGAAAAGGCGGCACCCGCGTTTTAGATCGCCCTGTTTTTGACACCGTCGAAGATGCCATCAAAGCTACTGGTGCCAATGCCAGTATGATTTTTGTTCCTCCACCTTTTGCGGCAGATTCTATTCTGGAAGCGATTGACGCCAAAATAGAGCTGATTATTGCTATCACAGAAGGAATCCCTGTTTTAGATATGCTGAAGGTCAAAAAGGCCCTGAATAACTGCAATGGCCGCACTCGTTTGATTGGTCCAAATTGCCCCGGTGTTATTACCCCTGGTGAAAAATGCAAAATTGGTATTATGCCAGGACACATTCACTTGCCTGGTCGCGTCGGTATTGTCAGCAAAAGTGGAACATTAACCTATGAAGCCGTAGGACAGACGACAGCTTTGGGAATTGGCCAATCCACATGCGTTGGAATTGGCGGTGACCCTATTACCGGAACTAGTTTTATTGATATTCTCGAAATGTTTGAAAAAGATCCCAATACAGATGCAGTCATTATGATTGGTGAAATTGGTGGAAATTTAGAGATTGAAGCCGCTTATTGGATTCACAACAACATGAAAAAACCTGTTGTTGGTTTTATTGCAGGCCAAACAGCCCCCAAAGGAAAACGCATGGGACATGCGGGCGCCATTATTAGTGGCGGAAAAGGAACAGCAGAAGAAAAAATTGAAGTCATGAAACAATGTGGACTTCATGTTTCCTTAAGTCCAGCAGATATGGGATCAACATTAAAAAAAGTGTTAAAGTAAAAAAAGACTTTTCCGATAAAACCTCATTTTTAGATGGTGTTCTCCAAAATAATGCATGATTGGATCAAAAAACATTTTGATCCAATCGCAACAACACATCGCGAACACCAGTCAACTTAATATATCTTAACTTTTGAAAAAAAAAGACGAAAAAAGAGATCTAAAAACTTTCTAATTTCTAAGAAGGAAAGGATCTCTAAAAAATGTATCGCAGAACGATAACGACGAGCTCAGTTGAATATGTGAAACAAATACATAGAACTGAGCATAATATATGCGGGTTCTGCCTCAACGACGCGCAGGGCTCTTATCACGGAGACTCCCCGTGCGAAAACTGCGCAAGCTCTATAGGCACTTGTCATCAATGCTGGAAACACTTTAAACTTACCACAGGCGAAATTCGAGACTCTATTTTTTGTACCAATTCCTGCGCAAGGGCAAGTCTCGACGCAGCAGTACAGAGGTTGGATTACCAGCGAAACCACGCAAGCGCACGGTTGCAGGAAGAGAAGGACTGTGAATTTGCACAAATCGCACAACTTGAATATCATCGTAGGCCTTTGGTATCGAATTTACCTGCCACAGAAAAGATCGGGCGAGACTATCTTTGGGAGCAAGAAATAAGTGAAACCTTCGAAGGAATAATGCAATTTTGTTCGAAAACATATATGATTGAGAGGCAAAAATCCTTTG
>CANJMU010000104.1 GCA_947475135.1 Silvanigrellaceae bacterium | reverse complement strand
GCACCAAGTCGTTTAACAACATGTTTTAAAATCTCGATGACAGTTTCATCTTCCGAGATAAATAAGACGTATTTTAAATCCACGAGAGACATAGGCAATATCCATTCTGAATTTGGGACTGGGGCCGTACAACTTGATGATATCATACGGTTTTGAAAAGCGCTTGACATATGCGGCATTATCCTTTACAAAAAATGACCTTATCGTCCTGTTATGTATACGGGGCTTTTTGACTGGAAACCGCACCCTGTGCGAACTTATTCTACTGTATGCAGTAGATGAGGTGAGCAGCAAGTGCCTTAATAGATGGCTAAAATGCCATTGTAGGAGTTTTTTATGGCTTTAAAAATGAGACTTAAGCGCCTTGGAAGAAAAGGTGCTCCTTTTTATCATGTTGTTGTGACTGATTCCCGCAATGCGCGAAATGGTCGTTTTATTGAGCAACTTGGTCATTATGATCCAGCACCAGAGCTTTCTACAATAGTATTTAATTTGGAAAGAGTTGTGCATTGGTACAAAATTGGCGCTCGTCCATCTGATACCGTTGCCGCAATGTTAAGAGCTAAGAAAATTGACATCGCCGCTCTTGCAAAAAACTAAATTAATAACAAAAGGAGATTTATACTATGGCTGACCATGCTTCCGCAAAAAAACGCGCACGCCAAGCTGAAAAGCTACGCCTTCGCAATCGTGCTAATATGAGCACAATGAAAACATCAATCAAAAAAGTTCGTGAAGCTGTTGAGAAAAAAGATTTTTCAGCAATTGACTTACTTCTTCGTGATGCTCAATCCGTTATTGCAAAAACAAAACGTAAAGGCTGTATTCATAAAAACAATATGGCTCGCCGTATTGGCCGTTTGACTTCATTTGTTAATAAAGCTCGTGCTTCTGTATGATGGCAGCAAGCACATCTAAAGATAACAAAGAAAATCTTTTTGTTTCACTCATCTTTAATGTTGCGCTTCCAATTCTTATCCTTTCAAAACTCAGCAGTCATTTAGGGCCCATGCGGGCTCTAGTTGTGGCGCTTGCTTTTCCATTTTTTTATGCAATTTATGATTTTTATAAGCGTCGGCAAGCAAATCCTATTTCTATTTTGGGATTTGTCAGTACGTTAATCAAGGGACTTTTTGCATTCTATAGAGTGGATGGATTTTGGTTTGCTCTTCAAGAAGCCGCTATCCCTTGTTTTTTAGGTACTTTCACAATTGTTTCTGCTTGGTTGAATAAGCCCCTTGTAAACTACTTTTTATATAATGAAAACGTATTTAACATTGCATTGCTTGAGACTAAATTAGGTGAAAATAATTCCTTCGATAAATTCAAAGTTTTAATTTGGCAACTTACCATGATATTTGGTTTTGCATTTTTCTTAGGTGGAGTTCTAAATTATTTTCTTGCGATCAATATTATCGTGAGTCCCGCGGGTACCGCTGAATTTAATAGTCAATTGGCAAAAATGACTGTGCTTGCCTATTTAGTGGTTGTTTTACCCAAAATGGTGATTAGTTTATTTGGAATTTGGTGGTTTATTTTTAAACTAAAAAAATTCACAGGGCTTAAAGTTAATGAGATATTGAAAGATACTACAACTGCAAAATAGTCTATATTTTCTCCAGCTTTTCTTTTAATTCCATAAGTACATTTAATGGTATTTTCGCTTTTTTTGCCAGCGAGTTTAAATCTTCAGACAGTATTTGTTTTAAATCAGGACATACTTCTAATAATTGTTTTCTCCGCTTTGCTCCCAATCCAGGGATTTCAAACAGGACCGATTTTATCGTTGCTTGATCCCTTTTTTTACGGTGAAATTGAATAGCAAAACGATGGGCTTCATTCCGTAATTGTGTCAGTAAGCGATAAGCAGCAGATCCTTCTTTTAATGAAATAGTTTCACATGGAGCGGCTGGTAAAAGTTCTCCATTTTCATTTCGTGTAGGAATAACAAGTCGTTCTTGACTACTTGTTACGTTAATGTCATCAAAATTATTTTGCACCCTTGATTTTGCAAGACCTACAAAAGGCAAATGTTCAAGACCTAAAGATTTTAAAATCCATCCAACCTCACGAATTTGTGGGGTTCCTCCGTCAATAATCACAAGATCAGGAAGATTGTCGAGAAGTTTAAAACGTCTACGCATAACCTCACGGAGGCTTGCAAAATCATCTATTTTTCCAACGGTTTCTTTTATAATATATTTTTTATAACCACTTTTGTAAGGCATCCCATCTTTAAATGCAACTTGTGATGCCACTGTTTGAGAGCCTTGAAATGTGGAAATATCAAAACATTCAATATATCGAGGAAGAACATTAAGCTCCAAAATATTTTTTAAATCATTGATCGATATACTAGAACTTTCATTTATTTTAATTTGTTCTTGGAATTTATTTTCTGCATTTTTAATGGAAAATTGTTCTAAATCTGAAAAAATTTTCTTGTAGTCCGTCATTTTATTTATTTTTAGAAAAACATCTTTATTGGTATAGAATATGTCAGTCTTCATTGGTGTGATGGAGCGAAGATATTTATTTATGTTTTCATAGTTATTTTTAGTAAATACTTTTTGAGCTTGACTGAGAAAAATAAAATCAGGTATTTCTTTTTTACTATAATATTGGCATATAAAACTGGAGAAAATTTTTTCTTGAATATTTTCTACTTCGAATTCTCCTTCTATAGGTTCTTGACCGACGCCAGGTTCATGCACAATATTTTTTACAATAACAGCATTTCCTCCAATCAATTTTCCATTGCGAATAAAAGAGACATAAAATACAATGAGATCATCAGACCAGCAAAATCCAATCATATCAAGGCAAAATGGTAAATCTATGGATATGGAACTTGAGCTTAGTTTATTTAGAGACATAAATTGATCTCGAAGTAAAGCCGCCTTTTCATAATCTAAATTTTTAGACGCATGCTGCATTTCATCTTTTATTTTTTTTGAGATTTGTTTAATATTTCCACTCAAAATAGCAATTACATTTTCTAAATGTTTATTATATTCCTCTTTATTTACGGGAAGTTTACAAGGTCCTAGGCATTTTTTAATATCATAGTAATTGCAGGGCCGAGTGACCGTCTTAAAAATGGAGGGAGTGCATTTAACAAGAGGAAAAAAGCGATTGATAACATTTAAAATTTGGTGAATTTGTCCTGCAATAGTATAAGGACCAAAATATAATGCACTATCTTTTTTTCGCCTTCTCGTTAAGGTAACGCGAGGCCATTCTTCATTTTTGTCTATTTTTATATAGGGATAAGTTTTATCGTCTCGAAGAAGTATGTTGTAGGGCGGGAGATTGTGTTTTATTAAATTATTTTCTAATAAAAGAGACTCATATTCGTTTTCTGTAACAATCACCTCATAATCGTAGATTTTTTCAACCAATGTGCTTGTTTTTAGGGAATGTTGTTCCATGGAGCTAAAATAGCTTTTGAGTCTTGACCTTAGATTTTTGGCTTTTCCAACATAAAGAATCTCATTTTTGATGTTCTTATGGAGATATACCCCTGGTTTTTGCGGGATAAGTTCAAGTTTAGCCCTAAGCCTCTTCAAACGGTCACTATTTTCAGCAGTTAGTAAAGACATGGGTGACTTTTCCTGAATAAAAAGATACTCTCTTCACGCATAGACTTCTCGCGGTCATTGTTTGAGCGCGGCGCAAGGAGTGATGTGTATTATTAACATCTTACAGGAGATTTCTCCAACGTGAACGATTTAGCAAAATTAGACGTAACAAAAGATTCCTTTATCTATTCAGTAAATCAGGCATACGAAGCCAGAATTCAGCATAATGGCAGCTTTAATTCTCATTTAAAGTATGAGCCTTTTCTTGAAAAAACATGGGCACTCCCGAAAAATCCGGACATCAATTCCTTAAAAAAGACTTTAAGCGAAATTGTGGAGCATCATTACACAAATTTACCAAATTATCGAAGAGAAGAATCAGTCAATATTGAAAATATATCATGGTTTTCTCATTCAATGGCGGCTTTATTTGCAGATGCAGAATATCTTTTTATGGCCTATACTGGCCATGGATTCCCTGTTTTGCCAGATTCCAAAATTCCTCGCACTAACAGCAGCAAAAATATTATAGTAGCAATTAAAAAATATTGTGATTTTAAAAATAATGAAACCAACGGTGAAAATTTCTCTCTTTTTCCACTGATAAGTGAAGATAGTATAAATGTGGATGCTCTTTATACTCAAGAAGTTTGGAGTCTTATTTTTTATTTTGTTAAAAAATCATTTGGTATATATACAGAACTTATCAGTGCATATGCTACTTGGAAATATGTCATAAAAGTTGATTCTAGT
>CANJMU010000103.1 GCA_947475135.1 Silvanigrellaceae bacterium | reverse complement strand
TTTTTTTCGATTCCAATTCCGTTATCTTTGACGGAGATACAGTAAAATTCTTTTTTTTGGAATAAACTTACATTGATATTCCCATTTTTTTCTGTGTACTTATAAGCATTGTCAAATAAATTATTCAGTAAAATTTCAATGTGTTCGCTGTTACCCCACACATAACAATTATTTTTGATGAAGATATCTATTGAAATTTCACGGGTTTCAGAAAACCTTTCCCGAAATTGTAAATAAGCCTGATTTAATTTTTCCTTTAAATCAACTTTTTGAAAAGACTGTTTTAAGGAATCAAAATCAAGACGCGCCGACAATAAAATAGATTGAATTAATTTTTGAAGCCGTGCAGTTTCTAAAAGTGTTTTATTTAAAAATTTAATTTTGTCATTTTCATTCACTTGTCTTAATAACATGGTTTCTGCATACAACTGAATGCTCGCCAAAGGGGTTTTTAATTCATGAGTGACACTATTTAAAATGGTCTCTTGCATTTTTGTTACCTTAGATAGTCGTCTTTGACTGACAAAAATAAGGTAAAGAGCCAGTAATAAAAATCCCATAAGGATACAGCCCTGAGCCAATATGACCCATTGACCTGTGGCATAATGGGCCACAGGAATTTTTTCGATGAGGTCATTGATCTCTTGGCTTCGCAGAATGTACCAACGAATCCAAATAAACATCAACAATCCCCAGCAAATTTGCGCTGTAATAAATAGGGAAATAGGATGAAAAATCCACTTAAATTTTTTAAACATTAAATCATTCTTTCTATTTTTGGTTCACCACCATCATATGTTAATAATTTATTTTCGGAATCGATAATTGTCATAATGCTTACGGGACGAGTCCATAATTTGTATAAATTTTTTAATGTTTCAAAGGCCCAATCCAATTTTAAATCTTTTCCGATATGTTTATGACTCAATAACAATTCAGAGCGATTTCTAAAATTTCCATCAATAACATCAATAATAGGCTGACCAAAATTTGTTAAGGAATCTAATAATTCTTTTTTAATAATTTTGAAATCTTTTTCGTGAATGACTTGTTGCGAAGATCTTTTATCGTAAACCCAAGTAAACAGTTTAGCATCTTCGCAAAAATCTTCATCAAAATATTCATCAATAAATGTAATGTCATTGTGCATTTTTCGAACTTCAAATATTTTTTCACGACCTAAATTTGTTCCCTTATCCCAATTTCTTCTTTTGGAAGGATCATCACATAACAAATAATCAATTCCAAATTTTCCTTTATTCCATCGTTCTTCAATATAACGCATAAGTTCTACACCAATTTTATAAGGGTTTAATTGATTGGAACTCATCTGGACGATTCCTGCATAATGATCGCAATAATCGATAATTTCACTATCTTTTATCATGTAATTTGTCATAATTTTCGAATGCCAATAAACGGCCCAGCCCTCATTCATGATTTTTGTTTGACCCTGCGGTGCAAAATAATAGGCTTCTTCTCGAACAATAGATAAAACATCTTTTTGCCAAGAATTTAGGGGCGCATGATCCAAAATAAATTTCATCACATCGCGTAAAGGATTTTCTGGAAATTTTTTTTCTTTTTCCCGTTCTTCAATAATTTTTTTTTGTTGTTCCTTAAGGTAACTGGCAGGATTGATATAACCTTCCATATATCCGCGGTCGGTCAGTATTCTGGGAACAGGAATTTTGTCGATAGAAATTAAAGTTGTGTCGTATTTATCTTTGTCTTTTGGATTGGGTTTGGGTTCCCGTCGAATATAAGGACCGTGTTGATCAATTAAATTCTCGATGGATAAACACAAATCAATAAAGCTTTCGACTTCATCATGTCCTATCTCCTCAATGTAATGACGAATGCGGCTTCCGTGATTCGCCATTTCGTTCAACATTTTTCTACTGGTCGGAGTAAAACAATAATTATTTTTAAAAAAATCACAGTGACCATAAACATGAGCGATCACAGTTTTATGATCCACCAGTGAATTACTTTTCAACAAGTATGCGTAACAAGGGTTGTTGTTAATGACCATTTCATAAATAAGAGATAATCCATATTCATAGCTTTTCGAAATTCTTTCGTATTCCATCCCAAATCGCCAATGAGGGTATCGTGTTGGAAAACCGCCGTAAGCCGCAATTTCACTCATCTGTTGGTAATCGACCATTTCAAAAATTGTTGGGAAAAAATCCAACCCTTCTTTTTTGGCAATGGCTTCTATTTCTTGAATAATTTCTCTGATTTCCGTAGGAGGTTCACTGCTTAATTTGTCGTCCAAATTCATGCGCTATTTTCCTTTGCTTAAAAAAGTACGAAGAGCAGAAATAATTCCATCCTTATCTTTGATTTGACTGACGATGACTTTTTCGCTGAGCTCCCCAAAATGCTTTTCCAAATCTTTTAAGAATTGTCCACTTCCATAGCGGCTTTCCACCTGTCCATAGGCAAATAAATTACTGGAAGGTAACAAAAAGTTATCTAAAATTGTCATGCATTCTGAAGTGTCATTCCCGCTCCAATTATCACCATCTGAAAAATGAAATAAGTAAACATTCCATTCTGAAAATGGGTAAGAATCCATCATGATTTTTTCGCATAATTTATAAGCGCTGCTAATTAAGGTACCACCAGATTCCTTTGTATGATAAAAGGTGTGTTCATCTACTTCTCTGGCAATGGCATCATGAATAATAAATCTGGTTTCTAAATTGTCATAATTACGTTTCAGCCATGTATTTAACCAAAAAGACGTCAAGCGAACAATTTCTTTCTGTTCGTCCCCCATCGATCCAGAGACGTCCATCATATAAATAATCACAGCGCTGGCTTCTGGTTTTTCTTCGACGCGAAAACTTCTGTAACGCCTGTCTTCTTTCCATGGAATGACTGCAGGTTTATCTTTCGTATAATTACCAAGACTAATCTGTCGTTTTAATGCTTCTTTGTAGGTGCGTTTAAAGTTACGTAAGCTTTCCGGGCCATTTTTTAAAATACTTTGATACTTGTAACGTTTTTGGGAGATATTTTTTTTCCCTTTATTTTCGATGCGAGGAAGGCTCAATTCTTCGCCTAAA
The DNA here is from genome assembly GCA_947475135.1 of Silvanigrellaceae bacterium. Next base: position 1,275 of record CANJMU010000103.1, on the reverse strand, counting down.
ATATCTGCAAGATCTTCTAGTGAGACATCAATTTCTAAAGGATGATTTCCTTCCTTCTCTCCGGCTTTAGCGGGGTCGCCCTCTCCTGGTTGACCTGGGGTTGGATCTCCCACTTCACCTTTTCCCTGACCTAAACCTTTGTTACCTTGTCCACCAAATTCAAATCGAGGCAAATCGATTCGTGGCAGTGGAATAGAAACCGTTTTGTTACCTTGTTTTCCTATCAATTCCCCGGAAGAAATAAAACGTTTGAGGTTTTCTTTAATTTTTCCGCGGACAATCTTTCTAAATCGATTGACATCGGTTTCCATTTTCATGTTATTCTCCTTTGGGGTTTTGAACTTTTTTATTTTGGTTTTATTATGTCACAATTTCTTTCGATAAAACAGGAGATGAATGTTGAATGAATTTTGAAATTTTAGACCCTAAAGATGACTATATTTTTAAAAGAATTTTTGGACAAGATGATATTATTTTTATTGATTTTGTAAATAGTATATTTAAAGATAAAAATTTAAAAACTGTCAGATCTGTTATCTTTGTTAATTCTGAAATTCCAAAAGATATTGAAGATGGGAAAGGTTCCCGTCTTGATGTCAAAGCCATTTTAGATGATGGTTCACATATCAATATTGAAGTTCAAGTTGGTTATCAAAAGCATTATTTAAAACGCACGGCGCTTTATTGGTCCAGAATTTATAGTGAACAACTCAAAGAAGGGCAGAAATATGATCAGCTTAATCGTTGTGTTTGCATAAATATTCTTGCTTTTAATTTATTCTCAGATAATAGATATCATCGAACGATAGGTGGTCTAGACATAGACACGAAAGATTGGGTCATTCCAGACTTTGAAATCCACTTTATCGAACTCAAAAAACTTCCGGAAAAAATTTATGAGCACATGACTCATTTAGAGAAATGGATCACTTTTTTACAAAAACCAGAAGAACATATTCTAGAGAAATTATCTATGAATGAACCAATTATTACAAAAGCAAAAGATACTCTTTATTTTATTAGTCAAAACGATACCGAAAGGCAGATTTATAATGCAAGACTCAAGTACCAGCTTGATTACAATTCACAAATTAGTGATGCTAGAGAAGATGGAAAAGTTGAGGGTGAAAAAATAAAAGCTTTATCTATTGCTAAAAAATTAAAGTTACAGGGTATATCAACACAAATTATTGCAGAGTCCTCTGGGCTTTCAATTGAAGAAATTGAAAAACTTTAAATTTGGTTTTATTATGTCACAATTTCTTTCGATAAAAC
>CANJMU010000102.1 GCA_947475135.1 Silvanigrellaceae bacterium | reverse complement strand
GAAGTCCTAGGATTATTTACTGCAGATACCTATGAATCTGTTCAAGATTGGAAATTTAAAAATAATTTCCCTTTTCAAACGGAATTTGCTTCTCAGATACTGGCAGAAAAACTCAATAATCCAAAAATTCCTACTTTTTACTTTGTCAGCCGATCAGGTCAAATTCTGCAAGAATATAAAATGCCAAAGCCTGAAGACGCACAAAAATCCATATCTCGTGCGTATTTGTTAACAAATTACTGAGTTGTCTGAAGACCCTACAGGCGATAAAATGATTGTATTTTAGAATAGAATCTTTAGTATAAGAGTCTTAAAAGAATTGGAGCCGTCAATAATGCATTTTAAAATTCTTGTGAAAAACTTGATATCTATACTATTTGGAATAATTTTACTCACCCTTTCAAGCTGTATCCATGAAACATCAAAGGAAATTTTAGTATTGAATGGAACGGTTTCTGAGCAAACTCCTACATTGGATCCTTCTTTCCTGATGAGACAACAGAAAGCTGAAAAAAGCTTTTTTGGACTTTTTGAAGATGAAAATGATGATAAAGACACTCCAGAGTTATCTAATGATGACATAGATAATGCATCAAATTTAAAATATTCATCACAAATCGACAGCGATTTAAAAATGAAGTCAAGTTTAGGATTTGAAGGCATTCCCATTATTTGGCCAACAAATGGTATTTTAACAAGTTTTTATGGCCTTAGAAAACTTCAAAAGTCTAAAAAAATGCATACAGGAATTGATGTGGCCTCAAACTATGGGTCTCCTATTTGGGCGGCAGCTAGCGGAGAAGTCCTATTTTCTGGGACAAAGCATGGCTATGGACACGCCATTATTTTATCTCATGATGAAAATCATGAAACACTTTATGCCCACCTGAGTAAGCTCAGTGTTCATGTTGGACAAAGGGTCAAAAGAAACCAAATCATTGGTTATATGGGTCGCTCGGGCCATGTGGTTGGCGGAGCAAACCTGCATTTTGAAACGAGGATTAATGGTATTGCCTACAACCCTATTCATTTCTTACCACCACCAAGCGAAAATACTAGATTGGTTCGTCTTAGAATGCATACCCCTTCTCTTGAGCAGCAAGTGGCTTTTTATAAAAAGGTAGAGACGACAAGGACAGCTGTCGCTCTTAACATTACCAAAAAGAAACATAGAAAATAATATTAGCCAAAAGGTCGAATAATTTTTAAATAATAAAATGGGATCTATCCATAGATAATTTTTTTGTTTTTAAATGCTTGATTCCATCAATCATTAATCGAAATTCATTTTCACAAGATAAAACAAGAATAATCTCTTGAGAAATGTGCTGTGTCGCTAAAAAATAAGCTAACTCTTTTGAAATGCATTCATAAATGTACGAAATGTCATTTTGTATCAAGTAGTCATTATTTTTTTCATACGCCAGCCAATTCATAAAAGAATAAATATATTTTGAAATAATTTCGAAAGATAAAAATAAAAAGACATGCGTTAAAGGAAAAGTGTCTATGATTTTAAATAAATTTAATAAAAATAAATGGCACCAATCACTGACAGAATGAATATGCAAACAACTTTTAGAGGATAAAAATTTTTTAGATTCTATTTTTGGGTGCGCAAATAAAGCGGGATGCAATCCAAGAAGTAACCAATTATAAATTGGAATATTTTTTGAAACTTCAGCAATGGGATGTTTTAAAAATATGGGTTCTTTTTCAAAAATATGAACATGGCCAGATATTATTTTTTCGTTTATTACAGTGGAAAAAAAAGAGGGAACGCTCTGCATTTGTAAACCCAAAGAATGGGTTGGATTTTGGCGAGAAGAAAATGTGCCGCAGCCTAGAACTCCTTCAAAAGAAATTTTATTAGGAATCAGTGTATTTTTTATGTAGTCTTCGCATTCAAAAATATTACCTGTCAATATTATTTTATTACTACTCACTTTTTTTCCTTAGGTCATGGGCAATTGAATCTAACAATCCGTTGATAAAACGGGTTGAATTTTCAGAACCATACTCCTTTGCAATATCTAAACAGTCTGAAATCACAACGGCAACCTCAATTTCTTTTCTTTTTGAAATTTCCCAAACAGCAACGCGCAAAATAGAAAGATCAACTTTTGAAATACGACTGATTTTCCAATTTTTAGAAAATTTTTCGATCATGGAATCTATCCATGATACCTGAGAAAAAATTTCAGTCAAAAAATTTTTAAGGTAACTAAGACAAGAGTTTGGAACTTCGGATTGTTTGCAAAAATTTTCAAAGACATGATTTTGAAAAAAAAGTTGCTGATTGATTTCTTGTTGATAAAGAAATTGAAAAGCAAACCTACGGGAAATTTTATATTCTGCAATTTTAAGATCTATTGGCGCCAGTGTCATAAAAAATTATCTTCCTATACAAAACATAAATAAGTGTTTTAACTTTATTATAATAAGTTGTTAAAACTTTGAATTCGATAAATAAGAGGCTCTAGCATTTGTGTTTCTTTGCCACTATGATGGCTATCCATGACAACGTGAATACAATCGGGTACCTTCATACACATATAATAAATATTAATATACTCATTTTCAAAATTTGATATCACATTATATTTTTGACTTAATTGATACATCATTTCTGATTTAAACTTATAGTCTTCTAATAAAATATTATTTTTTAAAAATAAACTATTTTCTTCATATGGAAGCATGAATTTTTCAAATTGTTGAATTGTTCCTTGCTGCATTTTATCTTGATATCGACCTGATAAATAAATAATAGAGATATTCTTTTCATGTAATTTTTGAATGAATTTGACAACGCCTGAAAAAGGAAGATCGTATTTTAAAAGGCTTTTACCATCAAAAAATCGCTTCTGCCAAAATTTTTCCATGGATAAAAACATTTTTTGCACTTCTAAATTCTGAAATACAAAACCAGCGTTTTCCAAAGATTGTTTTAAACTATATCCAACATGATTGAATTCAAGTGTATTTACTTTTTCTAAAATCTCCGTCGAAATTTTTTTTGTTTCTTCGGATTGTGACCATTCACGAATAATTCCTAAAGTTCTATAGGATACATCAAAGACAGTCCCATCTAAATCAAAAATGCATACATTTTTATTTAATGATTTATTGTTATTTTTTAGAATTAATTCAAAAATTGCTTCTGAATTTTTATCTGCAATATTCCAATTTTGTGGGGATCTTCTATATATTTTTGTTCTTGGGTGCGGATGAGGTAGATTCATAATGTGTTCCTCATTAAAGAATGGTGTTGTCATATTGAATTTCACTTGGCATTTTATGTGATCGTATCATATGGACTCCGTCATTCAGACAAGAAAATTCGAGGATTTTACTTTGAAAATCCCTTTCTGATGATTTTTCTAGTTCAGGGTGTAAATTTTGTATAAATTTTTTTCTTGATAATCCATATAAAATTGGAGTATTTAATTTTTTTAGTTTATTTATTGTTTCTTTATTTAGAAGTTGAAGGATTTGCGATAAACTTTTTCCAAAATGACCAAACCCAATTCCAGGATCTAGGATAAAAAAAGGAGCTCCTTTTTTTTTACCTAAAGATAGTTTTTCCAAAAAAAAATTTATCACTTCATCTATGAAATCATCATTATTATCAATTGAATTTTTGTGCATTAAGATAAGAGGTAGTTTGAAATGAGCTGCAACGTCAAATGTTGTCAAAGTTTTATTTTGATAATTTTCAGTGAATTCCCCTGAATAGATATCATTAATGATATCTATCAAATTTTCTTCTGCAAGTTTGTATGCAATGACAGGAGAAAAAGTATCAATACTAAATAAAACTTTTCCATAAAATATTTTTCGTAAGTGCTTAATCATCGGGTAAACTCTATTCCACTCGGCATCAAAAGATAAATTTAATTCTTTGATTTTTGGATTTGAAGACTGACCGCCAAAATCAATAATTTTTGCACCATGAAAAACAAGGTCAATAACTCTACGATAGGCAGCATTAAAATCTAAATACATTTTTCCATCGCTAAAGCTGTCATGAGTTAAATTTAGAATTCCCATCCAGATGGATTGGTTGGAGTTTATTAATTTTTTTAAATTTTCTAGATCAATCACACCAGCACCTGTATTACGCAGGGGTTGGCGTTAATTTTGTAGGATTGATTTCAGGGGAGATTTTATTTGAAGAATTTGCATCATCTTTTCCAGATAAAGCTTTGTTTTTTTGAATTTCTTTAATTTCGTCCAATGTAATATCGGAATTTTGAATAATTTCCAAAAATTCCTGATTATCTAAAGTTTCCACATTGACCAAAATATGTGTCACACGCTCAAAAATATCCATATGATCTATTAAAATTTGTTTTGCAATTTCATATTGGGAATT
>CANJMU010000101.1 GCA_947475135.1 Silvanigrellaceae bacterium | reverse complement strand
TGCCTGAGAGATATTTCTTGGAAATCCATCCAATATAATAATTTTTTCTTTGTTTAAAGCAAATTCATCAATTTTTAATACAACGCAATCAGACACTGTCTTGTCGTCCACTAATCCACCAGAATCAATTATTTCTTTTAATCTAAAAGCAGATTGATTTTTTTGTGTAGAAATTGACCTTAGAACATTTCCAGTAGATAAAGAAGGAGTAATTTTTTTGTCCCAAAACAGCTGCGTTTGAGTACCCTTCCCTGACCCAGGAGCACCTAAGAAAATAATTATATGCATGCATTGATACCTTAACAATATATAACCAATTTATTTTAAAATTGTAGATGATGTAATATAATCGGACTTGAAAAATAATTTGTCATACTGCTGAGAAGAAATATGTGAATTAACTTGCCTAATTGTTTCTAATGCAACCCCCACAACGATAAGAAGAGAGGTTCCTCCTAAATTTAAATGCGAAGAGCTAATATTTGAAAATAATCCAGGTAAAATAACTATTAAATTCAAATAAACTCCACCAAATAAGCATAACCTTTTCGCAACGGCGTTTAGAGCGTCCGATGTTTTATGACCAGGCCTTAGCCCAGGAATAAATGCGGACTGCTTTTTTAAATTTTCAGCAATTTCATCAGGCTTAAAAACAATAGATGTATAAAAATATGTGAAACAAAAACCAAAAATACAAAAGAATAAATTATATAACCAATGCTCTGGTAAAATTTCATTTAAAAATATATTGGCTCCAGACATCTTATAACTCAACATTGTGATTGGTATCGCTAAAGCTGTAGAAGAAAAGATAGCCGCCATTACCCCAGACATATTCACCTTCAGAGGTAAATGAGAAGCTTGACTAATTAAGGAATATTTAACCTCTGTGGAAACTCTTCTTGCATACTGTATTGGAATTTTTCTATAACTCATCTCAATAAATGAAACAAAAAAAACAAAAATCGTTGCTAGACAAACAATGAATAAAAGCTTCGGAAAGTAAGAAGCAGATTGGGTGGTTCCAGACAAAATTTCAAAAAAATGATACGGAAAATAGGCGACTATTCCTGAAAAAATTAAAAAACTAATTCCATTCCCAACTCCTTTTTCTGTTATTTGCTCTCCAAGCCACATAACAAAACAAGATCCCGCACACATAAGCAACATCGATAAAAGCCTAAAAGAAGCTCCTGGCTCGATCACAATATTTGTTACAATTTTTGCAGACTCTAAGCCTGCAGCTAACATATAACCTTGAATCAACGAAAGAATTACAGTTAAAAATCTTGTTATACGATTTAATTTTTGACGCCCGACTGTTCCCTCTTTTTGCATTTGTTCTAATGCAGGAAAAACAACCGTCATAAGCTGAACAATAATACTTGAAGATATATAAGGCATTGTAGCTAAACTAAATAGAGAAAAATGAGTTAAAGCCCCACCCGAAAACGTATTAAATATTTTTATTAATCCAATATTTTGTTGATTTGTAAAACTAGCTAAAGTATGAGCGTCTACCCCAGGAATAGGAATATGCACACCAAGCCTGAATATAATGAGAATTACAAAAGTAAACAATAATTTATATAGCAACAACTCATTATTCAAACCAAAAAGCATAATTACTATTCCTCAAAAGTTACATTAGCAGCTACCAATTTTTCTTTAGTCTTACTTGAAAAAAATGAATTTTTAATTATCTTAAGAGATTTTGGCACATCACCCTCAGATAAAATTTTTACCCTAGAGGACGATACATTAGACCCATTAAAAATACCCTCTGTTATATACTGCTCAATACAGTCCAGGTTTAGGATAGTATATTCGTGTGAGGAAAAATTTGTAAAACCTCTTTTTGGAATTCTTCTATATAAAGGAGTTTGCCCCCCCTCAAAACCAGGACGAATAGAACTACCAGATCTTGCCGTTTGTCCTTTTCCTCCACGCCCTGACGTTTTGCCCAAGCCACTACCAGGTCCACGCCCTAACCTCTTTTTTTTAGTAGTTGCTCCATTATTTGGTTTAATATTTTCTATTCTCATAACTTTACCTTCTAAAGATAATAATTAAATAAACTCAACTTTAACAAATTGAATTATCTTATTAATTTGGCCAACGATAGAATTTATATTTGGCAAAATCACCCCAGATCCAACATAAGAAAGTCCTAGTGACTTAACTATTTTTTTATGATTTGAGTTAAGACCAGCAGCACTTCTTGTTAAAGTTATTTTTACATTAGAATGCTTTATAACATCCATACAGAATTCTTCCTTTAAATTTTTTTTTATTTACGCATACCCAAATACGTTTCACGAGTTTGTAATTCTCTCAACCCCTTGAAAACGGCTTTTAGCACATTATGAGGATTACGGCTGCCTTGAATTTTTGCTACCAAATTAGGAATTCCCGCAAGCTCTGCAACAGAGCGAACACAGCTTCCTGCAACAATTCCTTTTCCATCTTTTGCAGGGGATAAGAAAAGTGAGCTGGCGCCAAATTTTGCATCTACACGAAAAGGAATTGTATTGTTTTCAATTGGCACATGAATCAATGTTTTTTTGGCTTGCGCAGAAGCTTTTTTTACAGCCTCTGGAACTTCCGAAGCTTTTCCCAATCCGTACCCTACAGATCCCTGTTTATCCCCAACAACAACAAGTGCAGAAAAACTCATTTTTCTCCCGCCTTTAGTCGTTTTAGAAACCCTCGATACGCTAACAACCCTATCCTCATAACGATCTTTTTTATGATCATCTTTGCCGCTTGATGAATGCATCAGAAATTTTACTCCGTAATATTAAAATTTTAATCCATAACTCCTAGCTGATTCAGCAAGAACAGCGATTCGGCCGTGATATGGAAATCCATTCCTATCAAAGATGACAGTGCTTATTCCCTTTTCCTTTGCTCTTTCTGCAAGCACCTGACCAATTTTTTCGGCCATCGCTTTGCCGCGAATAGAGAGATCTTTTAATTCCGACTCAACAGAACTTGCGCTTACAAGAACTACTTGTTTTTTATCATCAAAAATTTGAGCTTGAATATGTCGCGAACTTCTAAAAACACATAATCTAGGCTTTGATATATTTTCAGAAATATGCCTGCGCCAAAATTTCATTTTACGCAATGCCCTAATGCGCTTACGATTTATTAATAAATACATACTAACCACCCCTGATGAGTTCTTAAACTATTTTTTACTTGTTGATTTGCCTACTTTGGTTTTCACTACCTCTCCGAAATACCTTATTCCTTTTCCTTTATAAGGCTCTACAGGCCGTGAAGATCTAATTTTAGCCGCAATCTGACCAACAAACTCCTTGTCTGCTCCCATTACGCTTACTTTCCCGGTCTTATCAACATCAAACGAAATGCCTGCGGGGGGGGCAATATTAACACTATGAGAATATCCAAGACTTAAAGATAAACTTTTTCCACTCATCGTAGCTCTATACCCTGTTCCTTGAATTTCTAATAATTTTTGATATCCCTTGGACACGCCTTCTATCATGTTAGCAATAAGAGTTCTATACAATCCCCAATAAGCACCCTGATTTTCTATATTTTCAACAGGAAGCACATAAAGAATTCCTTTTTCCTCTTTTATCGATACCCTACCAAAAAAATCTCTTTTTATTGAACCCTTAGGACCAGAAACTTCAATAAATGTGTCATTAACTTGTAGTGCCACGCCACTTGGAATTTTTATATCCTTTTTTCCTATTCTTGACATTTTAATTTATCCTTCTTACCAAACATGGACCATGACCTCGCCACCAACTTTTTCTTTTTTTGCAGTAGAACAAGTCATAACGCCTTTAGAAGTTGAAAGAATGGAAAATCCCAATCCGCCTCTTATTGGAGAAAGTTTGCTGTAGCTCTTATATACGCGACAACTTGACTTAGAAATACGAACCAAACCCTTGATTACCGAAGATCCGCTTGGGGTGTATTTTAACGCAATCTTGATTTTTCCTTGTCCACTTTCGTCCTTAATAAGACGAAAACCTAGTATCATCCCTCTGGCTTCCAGGATTTTTGTTATTTCAAATTTCAAAATACTCGCAGGAATGGTTGTGTATTTTAAACCCGCTATGTTTGCATTACGTAAACGAGTTATCATATCTGCAATTGGATCTGTTATATGCATATATTCACCTCTTACCAACTTGCTTTGGTCATACCGGGAATCCAGCCGATATGAGCAAATTTTCTTAAACAGATTCTACAGATTCCTAAGTCTCTGTAATAGCCTCTAGGCCTTCCACATTGTTGACATCTATTTCGCTGTCTTGTTGAAAATTTCGGCTTTTTGTTTGCCTTATTTATCATTGCCAATCGAGCCATACCCGATTATCTCCTTTATTTTTTAAATG
>CANJMU010000100.1 GCA_947475135.1 Silvanigrellaceae bacterium | reverse complement strand
TAATTACTGCCATCGAAATTATGAAAAGCGTTGGCGCAAAAGAAAATGATTTTGAAATTAAAATCAATCACCGTGGAATTATTAATGCTTACTTAAATTCAATTCTCAATATTACTGAAAAAGAAAAAATATCAAATATTCTTCGATTGCTCGACAAAAAAGATAAGTTAACAGAATTGGAATTTCTAACGGAAGGCCAAAAAATCGATCTTACGGTTTTAGAAATCGATCAATTAAATAATTATTTATCTATGAACATTGATGATGTTTCAAAAATAATCTTTCATTTAAATTCTTACGCCAAAGATGTTTCCGACAGAATTGAATTCGTTAATAAAGTAACAAACTCAAATTTTGTCAAATATGATCCTACAATTATGCGCGGGTTTGACTACTACACTGGAATTGTTTTCGAAGTTTTTGATACCCATCCAGAAAACAGAAGGGCCTTGTTTGGTGGTGGCCGCTACGACAATTTAGTTGGGGCTTTTTGTGAAGATGAGCTGAGTGGAATTGGATACGGAATGGGCGATGTTGCCATTTATAATTTTATGGAAAAACATAATTTGCTTCCCGAATTAGAAAAAAATATCGATGTGTGCGTTGTGCGATTTTCCGATGATGATCGCCTTCACCAATGGGTATTATGTCAAAAATTAAGGGAACAAAATTTTCACGTTATCACAACACTGGGTCACGCTAAATTTGGCAAACAGATTCAAAATGCTGAAAAATTAGGAGCTAAAGCCATTGCTTTTCGCGGAGAAGACGAACTCAAAAACAATCAATTTTGTGTAAAATGGCTGAATACCGGTGAACAGACTTTTTTTGAAAATTCTGAAACTGGGATGAAGGAGTTTTATAGGAAATTTATTTTAAACAAATTCAGATAACAAAAGAACAATTCAAAACCAGCGCTCACCAAATCGCTTAAAAAACGACAACAAAATAAAATTCCCTTTATGTTTTTTATTTCTTCAAATTCATCAAATTTTCCACAACTTTTTGCGCGATCTCTGAAAAATATTTTCGAATTCCATGCCCCTGAATCAGCGTCAAAGGCTCTCCCAAATCAGAGGCTTCACAAATTTCAGACATTAAAGGAATACTCCCCAAAAAAGGAACTTCAAATTTTTGAGTGATTCGCTTTCCACCACCTTCTCCAAAAATAAAAGACTCTTGTCCACACGCAGAGCAAATATGATGGCTCATATTTTCAATAACACCAACAACTGGCACCTCTGTTTTTTGAAACATAGAAATCCCCTTCGCGGCGTCTAATAAGGCCACATTTTGGGGTGTTGTCACAATCACAGCTCCAGAAATAGGAAGGCTTTGAACAAGGGTTAATTGAACATCCCCAGTCCCCGGAGGCAAATCTAAAACAAGAAAATCCAACTCACCCCAATCCACGTCCCAAAAAAACTGCTGAAGCGCCTTCATAATCATAGGGCCACGCCAAATAACAGCCGTATCTTCTGGCGCAAAAAAACCAAAGGACATAATTTTTAGTCCACAAGACTCTAAGGGGATCATTTTATTTTTTGAATTTAATTTTGGTTGATCATGAATATTCAGCATTGTTGGTATGCTTGGCCCATAGATATCTGTATCTAAAATTCCAACTTTATAACCCTGATTGTACAAAGATGTTGCCAAATTCACGCTCACCGTACTTTTTCCAACGCCGCCTTTTCCACTCGCCACAGCGATAATATATTTCACACCTTCAATTTTTTTTTGCTGAAATGGATTTTTTTCATGCGCATGAGGCTGAGATTGGGGCTTTGATTGCGGTTGCTGAGCTTGTTGGTTTTCTCCCTGATGAGAATGATTTTGCTTGTTTTCAGCAGAATTCTTTTTTTCTTTTTTTTCAAAATAAAGAATGATTTCTTTTTTATATTGCTGAAGTATTTCTTTCACAATTTTTTCTGTTGTTTCTTTAGTAGCTAAAGTCAATCCATCAGAATAAAAAGAAACTCGAATTTTATTTTCTTTTTCAAGAAGCTCAATTTTATGAATTCTGTTTTTCCAGGTCATTTCTCCGAAAGATTTTCGAAGGTCTGCCGGCAAAAGATCTCCAATTTTAACAAGTTCATTTTCAATTTCTGTTTCAATTTTCATAGGGGTCCCTTCCTAGGAATTCCAAACCTGTTCAACTCCTTTGACTTCAGGAATCCTTTCTTTCAGCATTTTTTCCACGCCTTCATAAAGCGTCATGGCGCTAGAAGGACAATGGGAACAAGCGCCAACAAGTTTGACCTTCACAATTCCATCTTCAACGTCAATCAGTTCAATGTCCCCTCCATCTCTTTGAAGGGCTGGACGAATTTCTTTTTCAATAATTTCTTTGATTTGAGAGATCATTTTTCTTTTCCTTGGATTTAATTTTCTAAGATTTCCACTTGCCAAAACAAAAAAGAGTGTTTAATGTTCTGCATCTTCAAGTCTAGGGGAAGTTTTACATGATTTCTACCAAAAGACTAGATATTTTCTTTTCTAGGAGACTTCAATATGCGCGAAATCGTCAAACTTATCTGCTCAGGACACGATAAAATCCCATGCTCTGGCAACAACCTGTATGCAACAACGAAAAACAAAAAAGCCTCTACTAAAAAATTGGCTTTTAGCAAATACTGCAAATTCTGCAGAATTCATACTATCCATAAAGAAAGCAAATAATCCCGTTATTTGCTTCATTTTTAAAATTAAATTTCAACTCAAAAATTTAAAAAATTATTTTCTATTGACTCGTTCTAAGTAACTTGCTGTGCGAGTATCAATTTTTAGAATATCGCCTTCATTAATGTGAAAAGGCACTTGGACAACCATTCCTGTTTCAAGCGTTGCAGGTTTTGTTCCGCCCGTTGCCGTATCTCCGCGCACACCTGCGGTTGTTTCCTTAACTTTTAAATCAACAAAAGTTTCTGTTTCAACACCAATAGGCTTGCCATTAAAAAACACAACTTTAATCACAGAGTTTTCAATTAAATAATTTTTTGTATCTGCAATTTCTGTCTTAGATAAAGAAATTTGTTCATAATTTGCAACATCCATAAAATGGTAGCCTTCACCATCCGCATAAAGAAACTGCATATTTCTCTCTTCAACGTCTGGTTTTTCAAGCTTATCTCCGCTTTTAATATTATGTTCAACTACTTGACCTGTGCGAAGATTTTTTACTTTTGTTCGCGTAAAAGCAGCGCCTTTTCCAGGATTGACGTGTTGAAAATCAACAATAGACCAAGGATCATTGCTCATGAGAACTTTAAGTCCACGACGAAACTCGCGAGTGTCATACATTTCAGCCATTGGATATCCTTATTTTTAAAATATTTATGGTACTTTATAAACATTCAAAGTACGATTGAGTCCAATTAACACTCTCAATGTTTAAAATCAATTGCATTTTTAAAATTCAAAATCTCATGGATTCACATTTTTATTTATTAAAAAGACATTATCTAAAATACTCATTAATTTTTTTTCATTTTTATCATCAAAAGGCTTTTTTGACATAAAAATAATTTCATCAGATTTCAATTTTGATTTTTCACTTTTTTCGAGAAGTAATTTTGAAATATCATTTTTATTTTCTGAAATAATCCTGTTATACCAATAATAATTTCTTAAAATAATAGATACATAATTTCTTGTTTCACGGTAAGGAATGTAATCAATAAACAACAAAGCGTTTTCCGTTGGCACTCGAGTAAGCCAAATATCTAGTGCATTTTCACCCGCATTGTAGGCCGCTAAAGCATAATCTAATCTGCCACCGTATCGGTTGATTAAAAACCTAAGGTAACTAGATCCCGCAACAAGATTGCGAGAAGGATCAAAAAGTTCTTGGGGTTTTATTTTTTTGATAAATGCTTTTGCTGTAGATGGCAATATCTGCATAAGTCCGCGGGCATTTGCGGAAGAATGAGCATTGGGATCGAATGCGCTTTCCTGTCTAATTAAAGACAAAATAAAAATAGGATCAATTTCAGAATTCAGCCCAAGTATTTCGGGTGCGAAATAAACAGGATATAATATTTTCAAAATTTCAGGACTTACTGGATAGTTATCATAATTTTTATAATACTTACTTAATAATAATATAGAACTGGATGGATTATTTAATTGAGAATTTAAATACGACAAATAAAGTAACACTCCTGCTGTACCTTCATTTGTTGTTTTAGAAATTATTTTTGCCCATTTTTGGGCTTCTGTCGTTCTTTTTTTTGCAATCAAATAATCTAAAATATAAAGTTGAATATTTGTTTGATTCCAAGCGCCTTCCACGCGATTTTGTGCGATAAAATCTTCATCTTTAGACATAAAACTCATAGGATCTTTTTTTAATTTTAAGGCCGCAACAATAGCCTGAAAACTGAT
>CANJMU010000099.1 GCA_947475135.1 Silvanigrellaceae bacterium | reverse complement strand
TGTGAATTTGCATAAGCATAATTGATTGCAGCACAATCATATTCCACAGAAATTACACGACGCACATATTTTGCTGCAAGACGGGAAAAGACACCGCTGTTGGCACCAAAATCAATTACAACTTGGATTGAAGATCCCCCGGTCAAGCCGGGGGATGACAATGAATTTGTTTTGAGAATATCTTCCACAAAGTTTACTTTTTCATTTTGTTCTGCGTCATTATAGCTATTATGTTCTGCATAATTTGCCCACTCTAAACTTGCCCTGCTGTATGGGTATTTTAATTTGGTCACAATTTTTTTGAGAGAAAGAATGCTATTGATAACAAATTTTTTTGGAATTTTAGGAGTTGATTTTGTTTGTGTTGCTTGTGTAGAAAGCTTCTTTTGCAACAGGTTTTGTAAAAATACCTGCAAAAAAACTCCTGGTTTAAACAGATGCTTAATTCCTAATATGCGCCAGGTATCTTCCACAGAAATTTCACCCAATTGAGTCGTAAGAAACTTATTAAAATCGAGAGAGGCGTAAGCTGTCACCATAAGAGGAAATAAAAAACATCGACAAAATTGCCCATAAGCAACCCACGGCTTGCCATCAACATAAGCCTCAAAAGAAAGCACATCCACAAAAATAGGTTTATTGCCATCAAAAACGACATTTAAACTTGTGGCATCTTTCAGGGAAAGGTTATTTTTAAGAGCATCCAGTTGAATATCAAGGGTTAATAATGCTGCACTTTTAAGTTGGTCAAAGCTCCATTCCCAAGGATAACTCACAAATTCAATTGTCTTGTGCTGCATACAGTAATAATTTGCATGGCTTATTAATAAATTGTTTGGAATTGCTGAAATTTCAGTTCCTGCAATTTGCTTATTTTCAATATTTTTTTTAAAAAATGGGGATTCAACTAACTCTTGGGTGAATTTTTTAAACTCTGGATGCACGAGGCGGTAAAGTTCACCACAATTTTCATACAAAAAACCAGCGGGGTCACGAAACGAGACGTCACTATACATGCTTGACTTCTTCTTCAATTTGCTTATTCATTTCAGTTGAATTTATTGCTTTTCTTGAGAAAAATTTTGCTTTCAATTTCCCGTAATAAACTTTTACAAGAAAATATAGGCCGGTTGCCCCACCAATTAAGTACTGCAACCACAAACTTCCTGTACCAGGGTCGATATAAGCATAAGCTGCAACAGGAAAAATAAAAAATAAGGCTATAAAAATAAGTTTCATAATGAGGACCTCTTCTAAGTTGAACCGCAATATAACAAATTTTTAAGGCATGACTAAATTTTTGAGAGAAAATGTTTTGAATTGTTTCGAACAGAGTGTGGAAGCTTTGGTGCATAGGGAAAATGGTTTTTTGACTTGGGTTGAGCAGAATTATTTATAAGGCGTCTATTTGTTCTTTTGATTTGAGCGAAACGCACTGCGGCGAAAATCGAGCTCATACTTAAACTCGGCTTCATAACTGTCCCTTGCAACGGGCAGGATCTTGGCTTGCCGAATTAAAGTTGCTCAACCTCTTCCCGACTAAGGCCGGTTGCTTTGACAATCACGTCAATCGAAGTACCCAGGTCCTTGAAATTCCTAGCCATTTCCCTTTGCTTAGCACGGAGAGACGATCGAGCATCAAGCTCATATTTCTTTCTTGCTTCGTATATAGCTCGCTCTTTTTCATTATGACTTAAATAGTAAAGAGTTTCTTTTGCTTCAGCAATTACAGGCTCTTGCATCGCTAACTCCTCCAAAATGTTTGTAGTAGGTGCTTTTAGAAATAACATCCACTTCTCTAACAAGCTCATTCTATCATAATCTTTATTTGGAATTTTTTCCACTTCTAAAAAATGTATCTCAAATTCAGGAAAAACACAGTCATAATCATCCATATCCAAGGCTTTTACCAAGGTATGAAATTTATCTTTACCTTTAAATAAATTAAAATCTAAGACACTAATGCAAATACATCGTTTTAAATCGGCATACGATTCATTTTTTTTAATCTGCTCGCCATACATTTTGGACCAATAAAGCAAACTTCTTTTTCTAAAATCATCCCCCGGTTCAACTTGAACCTCAATATTAATCTGCTCGCCATCATCTAGGATAGCTTTCACATCAAGACGTCCTTGTTTACCATAAATAATATCTTTTGTGATTTCATTGTTCAGAAATATAACAGATTTCACCATTTTTTCATTTTTATCACTAAAAATACTGTTCACAAAATTAATAAAAATATTTTCTTTATGTCCAAAAATTCTTTTAAAAATGTAGTCGTCCTTTGGGTCGTAAATTTCGCCATCATTATTTTCCATTTTTTACCCCGTTAATATAATAATCGTATGATAAACATTCATCACCTATATCTGACGTAAGCACTTCTCTCGGTGCTTTATTTTCAAGAGATGAAAGTACCAACCTTATTCGAATCATTCAAGAGACTCAGCCAGATGAAGCATGGCCGCTGCTAGAATTGCAGAAGACTTGCAAGACTGCATTTATTTAGGAAACCTTGATGCCAAACGAGATTGGGGCCATGCCCGTGATTGGCGTAGAAGAAGCCGCTGTTTGCACAAAAACTGGAAAAGTTGTTGTGAAAGTTGACCCCAATTATTTTAGGCCTACGGAAGTGGAATTATTAATTGGAAATGCCGCTAAGGCAGAAGAGCATTTAAATTGGAAAGCCCAAACGTCTGTGGAAGAATTGTGTAAAGAAATGGTCTTTGCTGATTTAAAAAGAGTGCGGGATGAAAAGTATTCTATGAATAACCACAAGAAGAGTGTGGAAGCTTTGGTGCATGGGGAAAATGGATTTTTGAATTGGTATGAGCAGAATTATTTATAACGCGTCTATTTGTTCTTTTGTTAAACTGGTAGCTTTTAGCCGACAATGGGGCCACATTTGGCCCCATTAACATTCTCGCAACTTATAAACAACGCCTCTTCCTTTTGTTCCCTCCGAAATAAGAATCTTTTTTGTGGCAAGTTCATTTAACTCACGAGTTGCAGTTCGTTTAGAAACAGTTCCAATCTTTTGGTATTCAGAATTTGAAATACTTCCCTGCTTCTTTACATAATCAATTATAGAAAGTTGCCGCTGAGTTAAATCCTCTTTTAAAAGTATTTCTTCTGAAGATGGTGGTCTATAAAAGAAAAGGCGAAATCGTCCAAATTCAGATTCAAATTTTGGAGGAGGAAAACCAAACTCCTGAAGTTCTGCGGTCATCCTCGTTGTTCCGCTTCCCCAGCGCTCGATTAATCCTGAATAAAAAAAAGCTTCTGCTATTTTTCTATTCCTTGGAATGGAATCGCGCTCAGTCAAAAACATTTCAGGAGTGAGAGAAGAGGGAAGTCCTCCTGCATTCCAAATTTCTAAATGATTATCATAAAGTCGAATTTGACTATGAGCTGCGCTATTGTAGTCTTTGTGACAAATTGCATTTACAAGGGCTTCTCGAATTGCACTTAAAGGATATTCCCACAAAACATCTCGTTCAGGTTTACCTTTAAGGATAAATTTTGTTTCTAGACGTTCACGAAACCAACTCATAGCAGCATCCAATTGATCGAATAAAGTTCCATGAACCTCACGATCATCAACAATAAGAGTAGGTGAACGAAAACGGCCTAATTTTAAAAATGCAGCAGAAAAATATGTCTCGGGATTTTTAGCAAAAAGAAGCAATGCTGTACGAGTTGGAACTTCCTCACGAATAAGTTCAATTTTTCTTAAAAATTCCAACTCAGTTGCTTGCTCAGGTATTGGTAGTCGACCTGATTTTTTTATAGAATAAATAAAACGATTTATTTTCTCAAAATCGAGATCTTTTATTGTTGAAGTTGGCTCTAATACTGAATCCCAACTTAAGCCTGTACTGGAAATCATTTTTTGCATAATTTCTTCATGACTCATCCGCTGACTTGTTCTACCAGAAAATGACACCGCCCGATGAAATCATTCGGAGTTAATTGGAAATAGTTTGACAAATGGGAAATAAATGAGTAACACTCTCAATATGAGCTTATTTACCAACGACTTTATTCACATTACAAAGTATGAAATTGAAGAAAAACATAAAAGGATATGAAAACATGGGTACGAGAGGATTCTGGGGTATAACAAAAAATGGTGAAGAAAAAATGATTTATAGTCATAGTGATTCTTATCCAGAAGCCCTAGGAAAAGATGTTGTATTTTTAATTCAAAATAACCTGGAAAATTTAGCCACTATTTTTGATAAGCTAATTCTTGTCAAAAATATAGATAATTTAGACCAGAGCGAAGCAAGATTTATATTAATGG
Source organism: Silvanigrellaceae bacterium (assembly GCA_947475135.1). Next base: position 81 of record CANJMU010000099.1, on the reverse strand, counting down.
GTCCTACTGAACTTGCCAATGTTGAGATAGAAAAAAAGTATCTTTCTGAATCAGCAATGGAGGCTTTTGAAAAGGGATATT
>CANJMU010000098.1 GCA_947475135.1 Silvanigrellaceae bacterium | reverse complement strand
TTTGGTAAAAATATTTCCTGTCCAAATTAAGCGGCAATCATCATTTCTAAATCATTATGAATAGATTTTCCAATTGCAACAAAGCCAAGTTTATTAGCAAATAAATTGCCCAATAGGAGCGACAGGTGATAAGGTAACTTAGTATTTTTTTTGTCCCAATTAGAAATTGTGCTTTTTGATATTTTAATTTTGTGCGCTAAGTCTACAGCTCGTAGGCCAGAAAGTTGTCTTAAAAATAAAACAGCTTTTGTTTCAAGCTCTTTTCCTTTGCGGATAGTGAGTAATATTTTTTTAGCTTCTTTTGTTTCAATTTCATTTATTTTAGAAATTAACGACTCACCTAATGCTTTTTCTTTGCAATTTTCGCATTCAAAATATTCTGCATTTAATATTGTAACTCTAGAATAAGGTAACTCAACAAGGAAATCATGAGAAACAATTTTTTGAAAGCCTTTATTGCAATGTGGACATTTAAATTTTTTAATCATTTCTATTTACCTTTTTTAAAAGCAGTTTTTACATAAATTAAATCAATTATAATAGCGTCAGATTTTTTCAGATCTAATGCAAAATCACCATTTTTATCTAATAACCACAAGGATAAAATGATATTTTCTGGATTATAATACCACAGAATTCGATGTGATTTTTGGATTTTATGTAAGGATCCATTTTTTAGAGTTCAAATAATAAACTATAAAAAATAAGTTCATAAGTCAATTTAACTTTAATGATCAGCCGCGAATGAGCTTCTCAGCTCCCGCTGCCTTAAAATAGCCACAGAACGTGGAGTTAATTCCAATTCATCTTTTCTTTTTAAAGCTAGTTGACCACAGGCAGCGCTGACATCTTGTCCGCGGCTGTAACGAATTGGCGCAGGGATAGATCGATCGGATAAATATTTTTGAAACTCTTTCATTTGACTCTCATGAGAAGAGGTCAAATTGCTTCCTGGGTGTGGATTCATGGGAATTAAATTGACTTTTGCTTTCAGGCCATGAAGAAATTGCACCAATTTTTTTGCATGACGCATGGAATCGTTCACGTTTTCTAACATCACATATTCAAAAGTAATGCCATGTCGTGTTTGAATTGGATAACGTAACAAAGCCTGTTTTAATTCATCCAAAGGATATTTTTTATTGATTGGCATTATTTTAGAACGTTCTTCGTCAAATGCATTATGTAAGGAAATTGCTAATGCTACTGGAACTTTTGCGCCTAATTTTTCAATTTCTGGGATCAGCCCTGATGTCGAGACTGTTACTTTATGCTTAGACAATCCAAAATAAAAAGGATCGATCATAACGGAACAAGACTCTACGACATGATCGAAATTATCCAGTGGTTCGCCCATTCCCATAAAAACAATATTTGTAATTTTCCTATCGATTTGACGATCGCGTAATCTTTGATTTCCTAGGGTAATTTGATACAAGATTTCGCCACTTGTTAAGTTACGCATCAATCCCATTTTCCCAGTTTGGCAAAATGTGCACGCCATTTTGCATCCGACCTGTGAACTAACACACAAAGTGACACGATTTTCTGAAGGCATCAGAACGCATTCGGTCAGTCTATTATCAGAAAGTTTCAGTAAAATTTTATCGCTGCCATCACTAGAAGATAACAAAGTATCGATTTGTGGAGTGAAAAAATCAAATTCTTCTAGGAGTTTTTCACGAATATTTTTTGGAAAATCGGACATCACCAAAGGATTCCACTGATTTTCGACATAGAGCCATTTGAATAAAGATTTTGCTCGAAAAGATTTCTCGTTTTTGGCAGACAACCATTGAACCCAATCATGCAGAGTCATTGAAAGAGCCGTTTTTTTTAAAGTCATAGACAGGATACTCCAGTTGTTCGATGCATGATTTTTATCTGGGATCTGCTTAAAGATCAACAGTGTTTATTTGCAAATATATTAAGTAAACGCTAACGTAAAGTGATGATTGAAATAGATTTTTTGAATAAGAGGCCCCATGTGCATAAAAAAATTTTAAGATTATGGATTCTTTTTTTGTTTCTTTCTTCCAAATCCGTTTTTTCTGAAATAAATGCGGCAAAGGACCCAAGACTTTACTTGAATTTTCCATTTGCGGGGGCACAGGCGCTTAGTAACGGAGGGATTGCTGCGCCAGGAGATTCCAGTAGCCCAAGCGTGAATCCAGCGCTTTTAAGTGTCAGTCAACAAAATTATGAAATTTTTACCCAATATGGTTTTTCAGGAGATATTAATTCCCTGAATTTAGGAATTAAAGACAATGTTTCAACGGAAGTTTCGGCAGAATTTCGGGTTCATCAACTGTTAGGGGAAAATCAAGAAGACAGACAAAGACGAATGAGTCTTGCATTATCTTATTTATTGCACAAAATTCCACTTTCTATCGGTATGACAATCAATTTTGATCAGTACAATTTGGATAAGTGGAATTCCAGTGGAACATCCTCTCGATTTTCGGCGAATTTAGGCTCAGTTTATGAATGTAAGGTTGGTGACCAGCCACTTTTTTTAGGATTTGCTGTTAACCGGCTGAATGATTCAACCCTGCCGACAACATTTGATTTTGGTCTTTCTGCTCCAATTTACAATGGAATTTATTACACAAGTCTAGATTCAATTCTGGATGTTGATGGGAAGTGGAAAGAACAATTTGGGGTTCAGTTGCAGGCAAACAAGTATTTTGAAATGAAGGGAAGCTTCGGGTACAACATTTCGTCACAGCAGATTTACTATGGCGCAGGACTTTTTTTTAATGCGCCGGTGCTTCATGTCTATTATGGTATTGCAAGATTGGATTTGAATGATAAAACACTTTGGCAAACCGCGGGTCTTTCTATCAACCTGTCCATGTAGTTTTTAAAAAGGAGTTTTCATGTCCATTGTGCCTAAGTCAAAATCGGATTTTATTTCTAAACCTACAAAAAGTTTAACTCGTGTTGGTCAAGATGTTTTGTCCTATTGTTCTCGTTGTAAATTAAATTTATCTCACATAATTTTGACGATCACTCCGGCTCAAAAAGCTGATAAAGTTCAATGCAGCACTTGTAAATCCGAAAAACGATACCGTAAACCTAAGTCAAATGAGGAAATCGCAGGAGAGAATGGAGGTCCTATGGATGGTGAAGAAGAATTAGATTTAGAAGCGGGTGCAAAAAAACTTGCGATGAATGCAGATAATCGCAAAAAATCAAAGCTCAAATCAAAATTGAAAAAAAAGGCAGAGGATCACGGGAGACCTGCGACAAGTAAATCTCAAAATGGTTTGCCATTAAGCATGCTTAACGGAACAAATGAAGACAAAGCTCAATTTGAAGCAAGAATGAGCTCTTTAAAAAATAACTTAGCAAACGCTAAAGAATACAAACCATCCATACGATTTAAAGTTGGAGAAGTCATCAAACATAAAAGTTTTGGTGTTGGTTTTGTCGTGAGTGAAAGTGGCGCAATTAAAGTTGAAGTTCTTTTTTCCGAAGGAAGAAAGCTTCTGGTTTCTGGTTTGGGGTCATAGGCTTGATCTCATTTCCTTAATGGATGAGGAAAAGTTATGAGTGATGACGTTGTTAATTTTTATAAAAAATTTGGTTTGCCAGAGCCAAAACCTTTTTCGACAAAATTAAAAATACATATTGGTGATAAAAGCCTTCAATTAGGTCTTATATTAAAGCACAGCCTTGAAAAACATGGTTTTGAAGTTCATGTTCACAAAGATGGTTTAGTTGCGCTTGAGTTTTTAAAAGCGCATCGCGCGGATGTTGTGCTGGAAGATGAAAATCTTCCTTCGGTGAATGGATATGATATTTTAAGGGAGTTATCGGAAGATCCTCTGTGTCATCGACCTGCATTTATTGTTCTTGCGGATACTTTAAATAAAAATAGCACCATGCTTGCTGTGGAGCGTGGTGTGGATGATATTTTGGTGCGACCCGTGACCGAAAAAGCCGTGTTCCAAAAGATTATGAGTGCTTACAATAATTTTATCAATCCAAAGAATCCTGAAGTCGTGTATGAATACGCAAAACAAAAAATTCGCGAAGAAAATTATGACAAAGCGATTGAAGTTTACAGAGTCTTAGCGGCTCATTCTGAAAAGATTGCCAGGCCTTTTGTGGGATTAGGAAGAATTCATTTTGCAAAAAAAAATTATCAAGAAGCCTTAAGTTTTGCGACAAAAGGAATAGAAAAAAACGAAAATTATATTCATGCTTATACCCTACGTGGTGAGGTTTATTTGCAATTAGATGATATTCAAAATGCTTATTTAGATTTTAAAAAAGCCGTGGAACTAAGTCCATTAAATTTAGCTCGTTATCAAAAATGTTCAGAAATTTTGCTCACTCAAAATAAAATTACAGAATGTATTAATTTATTAAATTTGGCGATTAATGCTGGGATTGA
>CANJMU010000097.1 GCA_947475135.1 Silvanigrellaceae bacterium | reverse complement strand
CGAATTTTCACACGCTGCAGCAATTTATTTTATTGCACCAAATGGCATTATTACTCGTTATATTTATGGAATTGTCTACAAAGTAAAAGATGTCAAATTTGCACTCATAGATGCCTCACAAGGGAAAATTGGATCGACTGTCGATAAATTTTTATTGTTTTGTTGCAATTACGACCCCAATGCAGGTGCCTATACAGGATTGGCCATGGGTATTATGCGAATTGTTTCCATTCTTTCTTGTTTAGTTGTAGTTACGTTAATTATTATTTTTAAAAAAAAGAAAAATAAAAAAAGATCAGCATTCTAGTGCAAATAAAAAACATTTCAAGAGTTGACTATTTGGTCAAATCTCAATACAATGTCATTACATACCACAATGCAAATCTGAGAGATTTTTGAAATGAATGCGACAATTCATGTCATTCATGGTCCCAATTTAAATTTATTGGGCAAACGAGAAATCAATATTTATGGCAAAGAAACACTTCAAGACATCGAAATTAAATTAAATACTTTACTTTCAGATTCACAACCTTCTGATAAAAATTTGTCTTTAAAATTTTTTCAAAGCAATCATGAAGGTGAAATTATCGATTATATTCACAAAATTTTTTTGAATAAAGATGCACTAGGTGTTATTGCAAATTTAGGAGCCTATTCCCACACCAGCATTGCTATCTATGATGCTTTTTTATGTTTAGTTGAAGCAAATGTTACTTTAGTAGAAGTTCATATTTCTAATATTTATAAACGCGAAACTTTTCGCCATCACTCTTACATTTCAAAAATTGCAAATGCCGTTATTACAGGTTTGGGTACTTACGGGTATGAAGCCGCTTTGAATTATATAAAAACTCTTGCATAAACAGAGAATACATCTATGACTGTCCTCAAGCTCAATGCTAATAATTTTGTTCCCTTACAAAGAACGCCTTGGGCTGGAACAAAAATTTCTGAAATTAAAAAAAAATGTTTGAATGGAAAATTTGAAATTCCAAATTTCATTGGCGAGTCTTGGGAAATTTCGACGGACGATCAATTTCCATCCTTCGTTATTTTTAATGAACAAGATCACACTGAAAACAATGTGACCTTAAAAAATTATTTGAAAAATCAGTTTCAAATTTCAAATTTCTCTTTGTGTCTTAAATGGCTGCAAGCCAAAGATAAATTGTCCGTACAAGTTCATCCACCACACTCTTATGAAAAACTAACGAAACAAGAATGTGGTAAACCAGAGGCCTGGTTTGTTTGCAACAATCAAAACAAAGGTTCTGTTTACTTAGGGTTTAAAAATGGCGTGACAAAAGAGGATGTTATTCATGCAATTTCATCAAGTTCAACACCTTCAAATAATAAAAATTATTTGACCGATGATTTTCCAAGAAATCTCGAAAATCTTTTATTTCAATATCAACCAAAAGAATTTGATTACATCAGCATTCCAACTGGCTGTGTCCATGCCGTAGGAGCAGGCCCGTTGATGATTGAGCCCCAAGAAATTGTTGAAAATAAAAGCGGCAAAACATTCCGCTTGTTTGACTGGAATCGTCTTTACGATGGGACAGGAAATTTATCTGAAAATGGATATCCACGGGAATTGCATGTGGAAAAATCATTGGAAGTCATTGATTGGGATTTGCCAAGGGAACAAGAATTCATTCAAAAATACATTGTGCCAATGGGCGAAAAAAAAATATTTTTACCAACGAAACAAAATCCCTTTGGTTGTGAAATGATCACAGAGAATAAAAATATTTCCACATCAAACAATTATTTTTACGGAGTGACTGTCCTTCAGGGACAATTTCAAATTGGAAAAAAAGAATTTTTATGTGGGGAATCTGGCGTTATCTTAGGAAACAACAAAGTAACGGCCCGCCCCGTAGTTGAAAACTCAGTTGCTTTGTTATTTTTTGTTGAAAGGTAACAAAAAAATTATGAATATTTTAGTCGTCAATTGTGGAAGCTCTTCTTTAAAACTTCAGATCATCGAAGTCGATCACGAAACGATTTTACACTCCAGTGAAAAAGTAAAAGCCAAGGGAATGATTGATGGCATAGGTGGCCAAAGCGTTGTGACTTTAACGACATGTCACGGAAAAATGATGAAGGATATTCTTCCTCTCAAAAACCATGCGCTTGCAATTGATTATTTTCTTAAAAAAATCATTTCACATCCATCGGACTTCGATAATATTTCCTCTTTTAAAGATATTCATGCCGTTGGACACAGAGTTGTGCACGGCGGTGAAAAATTCGTTTCTTCTTGTCCGATCGACGAGTCTGTTTTGAAGGGAATTGAAGATTGCTCCGAGCTTGCTCCGCTGCACAATCCTGCCAATTTGAAAGGAATTTTAGCGACACTCAATCAATTTGAAAAAAATGTTCCACACGTTGCTGTTTTTGATACCGCATTTCACAGTTCACTTCCTGAAATCAATTATTTGTATCCCATTCCCTATTCCTATTATCGACGATTCAAAATCAGAAAATATGGATTTCATGGCACAAGTCATAGATATATTGCCTATAAATACCGCATGATAAATAAACTAGAAAAAGATCATGTGAATATTATCACCATGCACTTAGGAAATGGGTCTTCGCTGTGCGCTATTAAAAATGGTGCCTCCATCAATACAACCATGGGATTTACGCCAACATCTGGACTTATGATGGGCACACGTGCAGGCGACGTCGATCACTCGATTCTTGATTATTTGATTGAAAAAGAAGGATTAAACATTCACGAAATAGAAAACATTCTGAATAAATCCTCTGGACTGCTTGGAATTTCTGGCCTGACAAATGACATGAGAGATTTGCTCGACGAAAAAAATATCCACAATGATCGAAGAGCCAAACTTGCAATTGAAATGTATTGTTCCCGAATTAAAAATTTTATGGGTTCTTATTTGACTGAAATGAATGGCACAGATGCCTTTGTTATCAGCGGTGGAATTGGAGAAAATTCTTCTGAAATCAGAAAAATTATTTTTTCCGACTTAGAAAATTTAGGTATTGTTTTAGATGATAAAAAAAATTTAAATCAAAAGAAAATGAGTGAGTTTGAAATATCTCATTCCAGTTCAAAAATAAAAATCTTTGTTATTCCAACGAATGAAGAATTGTTAATCGCGCGAGATACTTTTCGAATGACGCAGAAAATCAGTTCACCATAAATTTTCATTTTAATATAAAAGAAGACCTAATTAAAATTAAAAATTGAGCAAATTTGCCCTTCATATCCATCATGGGCGACGACAACCAGAACCACTCCTCTATTTTGTGGTTTTTTAGAATCACTAAGATCCCATTGATTTAAATCTGTATTCACTGTTCGTTGATATTTAATCTTTCCGTCACTTATAAACCATGTTGTGAGAATTGAATCCGTATCTGTCCTCAAAGAACCATCAGCATTCATGATTTGGCGTCCTTCTGGACCAACAGAGAACGTTGGCGCAAGCTCTAATATATTTTGATTATAAATATTATTTGTATTCAAAATATTCCCATTGCTAGAAATTGAAGAAAAAGCAGGATTACGATTTTTTGTGACTTTAGATGGGCTTGAAATACGGATTCTTTTAAAAGCGGTCACAGAAGTCCCATCAGAAGCCTTAAGTGTATAAATAACAAGATAAGAAACACCATTGTATTGAACATACAGAGGAGCGATGATGTAATTTAAAGGAGCAGAAGGAATGTTTACTGTAAATGACGGGGCATCGCCTGTATAAGTATTATTTGCACCAAGAGTTGTAGTTGAAAAAGAAGAACTTATCGTTGAATCTGGAACAGTACATTGAGGTTTTTTCCCAAGATCTACCCCAGGATCGATACAGGTTTGAATAGTCACGTCGAGAGTCCGACCACCTCCGTTGAGATCACTCACAACAGGCTTTAAAGTAACAGATGTTCCAGGATTTACCTCTGATTGATCAGAAAGCGCTTGAATTGTAAGAACACGAAGTTCCCCCAACTGGTTAAACTCGGTAAAATTTTGTTTATTACAAGAGCCAAAAAAAAGAATGAGAAAACTAAAAATCGGTTCAAATCTTTTTCGTAGTTTCATTAAAACTCCCCTTTTATGCCAAAAGTAGGAAGGATTGGAAGTCCTGAAATTTTCCCTTGCTGAGTATAATCGTAGTTATAGACAAGAGCTGCTGGGTTATTCTTATTTGTCAGGTTTGTCACATCCAAATATGCTGTCAGCATCCACGTATTGAAAACCCATTTTTTATCTAGGCGAGCATCTAATTCATAAAAAAAATCCATTCTCCGAGAATAAACATCTCCTTGATTTGGAACATAAACATCATTGTCAACATCATAACTTCATCCAGTAAACGGTGTGTAAGGATTTCCTGTTGTATAGCGAAAACGACTTGAAATTTTCCAGCCTTTCCCAAAAGAATAGTCTGCGACAAT
>CANJMU010000096.1 GCA_947475135.1 Silvanigrellaceae bacterium | reverse complement strand
GATGTCGTAGATAACCATCTTGGATCACTTCTCTCTGGGGCTATTTTAATGTCGGTTATTGGTGCAACCGCACAATTGAGTCAGCCGCAAACATCCACTGGTGTCACTCCATCACAAAACGAAATGGTAGGCCAAACCATGGCTGGACAATTAGGCCAACAACTCTCTGGTACAGCAGGAAAAATAATAGATAAAAATCTCAATATTCCACCCACAATTATCATTCGTGCTGGGTATGAATTTAACGTCATGGTTAACAAAGATATTATTTTAGAACCTGTTAGTGAGGATAATTAATTCAGCTTTATTTTTTTCGAGTGGTTTATTTTTGTTCTTGTTTATGAGGTGGAATCTGAATGACAGTCGCATTGTTAACAACTTTTCCAACATACCCATTGGTAAAGCCTTTGTGTGTATTGCCTGTATTATATACAGAAAAAGACTTTAATAGAGCGGCTTGTTCGCCATTGGTTTTTGAATTTTTAAGGTATGCGTTTGTCAAAATGAGGCCGCCATATTTTACATTTTCACAAGGGTCAAAAACTCTATTTAAAGTTAAGTGGTATTTTTGTGCATTTTTCAAATTAATTTGCGTTAATCCAAAATCAAGATTGTGGTTTTTTTGGATGAGCGCATATGAAACTTCAATGGCTCTATTTTTATCATTAAAGACAAAACTTTTTTTAATTGAGTTGTCATTGATAATAAAAGGCTGCCCTCTGCTTTCTGTTCTTATTACAGCAAGCATAGTGGATGGTTCAACTTGTGGAGCGCATTCTTTTACCAAGGTAACTAAATCAAGCATTTCAAAATTTCCTTTATGCTTCATTAACAAGTTTTATTTTAAACTGAAATCGACTCACAAATCAACTCAAAAGAAAGGTTTATAGACATGGGAAAAATATTACTAAAATTTAAAAATAAAATGAGGACATTTGCTCTTGGAATGGGCTTTTTAATTCTCGGTACTCATCAAAATTCGTATGCGTATACGGAAGGTCTCATTACAGCTTCAGGGGATTTTTTTCCACAAACAGATCTTGGATCTGGAGATTTTACGCCGTTTTATGGCTTCTCAATTAAGGCGGACGTGATGAATAACACAGGCTGGGATTTTGGCCTTGGTAGTACATGGGCTGCAAAAAATTATCAAATGTTTGATATGCGAGGAATGTACTGGTTTAGCAATCATATGACAGGGGTTTATTTTGGAATAGATACACATGCTCAATATCTTCCAAAATTTGGAATTGGAGGTGGTCTTATTTTAGGAAATAGTTTGCCTTTAACAGAATACATTAGTTTTGATGTAAATGCAGAAGCAGGCTATGGCTCGTCTCAGTTTTATCGCAGTGCTTACGATCCATTTTATTATATTATTTCTGCTGGTCTCTCACTATCTTTTATGTAAGGAGGTTTTTTATGCAACAGTTTACAGATTATGAAGACATTCTTTCTTTCCCATCTACAGGAGAAACAATGAACATGGTGGAAGCCGATCTCTGTTCTATTCTTCCTGCCGTAGGTCATGCTAATATTCGAAAACCACGGATTACAACACATAATTTTGCACATTTAATGCCTCTGACATCAGTATGGAGTGGGCATGAAATACCTCCTAATGACAAATACCTACACCGTTTTATGGCTCCTCAATTAAGGCGGATGTCATGAACAATATTTCGCATGGTCTCTCATTATCTTTTATGTAAGGAGGTTTTTGTGCAACAGTTTACGGATCATGAAATTAGAAATTGGGAAAAGTTACAACACGATTTAGATAAGACGATTTTGCAGTATTTAAATGATGATACTTGCACAGAAATCATGTGTAACGACAACGGGAATTTAGTTATTGATAGAATCAGAGGTGGAATGAAGATTGAAGGGTACATCTCTCCCGATCAAGCGGAAATGATTTTAAATACTATGGCGTATTCTTTACGGGTGAATTTAAACGAAGAAAATTCAATTGTTTCTGGGGAAATTCCTGTTAATGGATCTCGTTTTGAAGGAAATATGCCGCCTATTGTTTTAAATCCGACGTTTACTATTCGTAAACGTGCAATCGCAATTTATACCTTAGATCAATATGTAGAAAGTGGGGTTATCACACAAGCGCAAAGAATGAAGTTATGGAAAATTGCAGAAGAGAGAAAAAATGTTGTGATATGTGGTGGAACGCAATCAGGGAAAACAACTTTTGGAAATGCCTTTTTAAAAGAAATAAACCGCGTCGATCCTAAGACTCGTCTGCTTATTATTGAAGACACAAGAGAGCTTCAATGTGATGCAGAAAATTTGGTCAGATTGCGATCTACGGAACACACATCAATGCAGATGCTTTTAAAATCTGCTCTTCGCCAAAGGCCAGATAGAATTTGTGTTGGAGAAGTACGCGGCGGTAAAGAAGCGAATCTTATTTTAGAAGCTTGGAATACGGCTCATAATGGCGGGATTTTAACCGTGCATAGCAACTCAGCAAGATCCGCTTTAGAAAGAATTGAACAACTTTTAATGGCAAGCGGGATTAAAGTAATCCCTTCTTATATAGCAGGTGCAATTAATATCGTAGTTTCTATTCAAAAAAATACTGATGGAACAAGAAAAGTTCAGGAAATTTTAGAGGTCTCTTTTGAAAATGGCAATTATGCCTTTCGAGAAGTTTAAGAAAAAATATTTAGGAGGAAATTTGTATGAAGATGTATTCCCGTTTAGGCGTTATTTTATGTTCAATTTATTCAACCATAGCTTACGCATCCAGTGATGCTGGAAGTGGCGGTCAAATGCCATGGGAGGTGATGATTGAAAAGTTTGCTAGCTCATTGAGTTATTTAGGATATTTTCTTTGTATTATCGGGATTATTTGGGCTGGGTACGGGTTTATTGTGCAAAATGAAAAGGAGTCAGGATTTAAAAGACTTCTTGCAACTCTTATTGGTGCGACTATTATATTCGGATCAAAAGGCATTTTAAATACCATGGTTGGAGCACATTTTTAATGAATGACTGCTGGGGCGACTGTGGATTCGTTAAACTTGAAAATAACTTATATTATGTAATGTATGTATTTTTAGCTATTGGAATAATATGGGCTTTATATGGTTTTTTTGTTCAGAAAGAAAAGGAAGTAGCATTAAAAAGACTTCTTGCAACTCTGATTGGTGCTTCTGTTATTTTCGCATTTGCTTATTTTTTAGAAGTAATTACTGAGTCTAGTCATGGTGAAGCTACGGTTAAAAACCAATATCACAGCAGAATGTTAAGGGGGTAATATTTATGGAAGATATGATTGTAAGTCACGTTTATAAATCGCTTCATCGTAAGCCAACCATGAGCAGTATGCCGACAAAATGGCTTGTGGCTAACATTTTTTCTTGGATTGGTATCTCAGTTTATATAGCAGTAGAAATTTCTATCTATGCTGCGGCTATTGGAATAGTTGGAGTTATATTGACAACTTTTCTTCTACAAAAAGCTTTTTTAAAAGATGATCATTTATTTGGAGTTTATTGGCGACATTATTGGCAGGAAGGTTATTACCCTGCACTTTCAAGATTTAATTATGAAGAACCTGAAAAGAAATTGAAATAATTTTTGAAAATTTATGAGGTTTAAAATGTACAAAGGTTTTTTTCAGTCTATGGCTGATGAGTTAGAAAGATTTTTAGAACTAGATAAAATAGAGAATGTGAAAGAAAAAATTAATTGTTTAAATCAATTTATGGATGATTATGAAAATAAAAAAGTGAAATTAAATTGGTGTATTGGTCTTAGTCTTCCTTTATTTGTAACAGATCATAGTGAAGTTATGAGTGGAGTTGTTAGCACATTATCTGTGAAGTATTTTGAAATGTTAAGAGATAAACAAGTCGATAATATTTCTTCTAACTTTAAAAATATCTATGCAGACTTCAATTAAAGGGGTTAAATAGAATGTTAAAAATATTTTCAGAAAAAGATATTGGCCTTGATTCTCTTCTTCCTTACGTTGGCCTTGTCGATGAAGGAAAAATGCTTTTAAAAACAGGGGCGATGTGTGCGACGTATGAAATTCGCGGCAAAGATGTGTCTGCGTGTAGTGATGCAGAGATTGGATTAATTTCCGTTAAGGTCAGTGACCAGTTGAAAGATCTTGGCGATGGGTGGATGATTCACGTTGATACTATTCGACAAAATGCATCCTATTACCCTTCTGAATCTGAAAACCATTTTCCCGATCCTGTCTGCGCTTTAATTGATGCCTCAAGACGGGCTCTTTTTCAAGCGGATGGAAATGTGTTTGAAAATAAATACTATATGACAATAACTTATACTCGACTCCCCAGAAATAAAGTCTTGCAAATTTCAATTTAAAAACGAAAATTTTTTTTGGCAAGAATAACATTCATGCCAATGCAGAATTAATATGTTTATTTAGCGCTAAGCCCTCAGAGGAAACT
>CANJMU010000095.1 GCA_947475135.1 Silvanigrellaceae bacterium | reverse complement strand
TTGAGCTTTGAAGACAGTTCCATTGTGGCCGGAATCGGTCAATTCAAAAATCAAAAAGTTGTGTATATTGGACATCAAAAAGGCCGTGGAACAAAAGAAAATGTCAAAAGAAATTTTGGAATGCCAAAACCCGAAGGCTATCGCAAAGCATTAAGAATTATGAGATTGGCGGAAAAATTTAATCTTCCTATTATTACGTTTATCGACACACCCGGCGCCTATCCCGGCGTAGATGCCGAAGAGCGCGGTCAAAGCGAAGCCATCGCTCGAAATATCCTAGAAATGAGTCGACTGAACGTACCAATCATTACTGTTGTCATCGGCGAAGGTGGCAGCGGCGGGGCCCTTGCCATTGGCGTTGCAAACAGGGTGCTCATGCTTGAAAACTCGACTTATAGCGTCATTTCCCCTGAAGGATGCGCTTCTATCTTATGGAAAGATGGCACGCAATCGGAAAGAGCAGCAAATATTTTAGGATTAACTTCACACATCGCCTTAAAAAATAAATTGATTGATGAAATTATCCCTGAACCTGTTGGTGGCGCACACTTAGATCACGAAATGACCATTTCAAATATCGAAAAAAATATCGAAAAACATTTGAAAGAACTTTTAAAAATTCCAAAAAATGAAATTAAAAAACATCGAATGCAAAAATTCTTTCAGATGGGTAAAACAAAAGTGATGCCAGAAATCACTCTTATTAACAAAGAATCTAAAATAAATTTGATGTGGAATGAATCCTGGGATCAGGTGAAAAAAGAATTGGAAATTTAAAAATGACTTTCAATACAATTCATACAGATGTTACTTTAGTTAAAAACAAAGAAAACAATCCTCAAAATCATAAAATCGAAAAAGTGATCACCATTGATGGTCCCGCAGGCGCAGGAAAAAGCACAATTGCTCAAATGTTAGCAACAAAACTCAAGTGGTCCTATGTCACAACTGGCGCTTTTTATCGCTGCTTTGCTTACTTACTTATTAAAAACCACGAAATTAAAAAAGATGACGAATGTTTCAAATTTGAATATTTAGATCAATATAATAAATATATTGATATTTTAAATACAAATATCAATATCAATTTACAAACCGGTTCTGTTTACTTAGGTGAAAATGAAATTTCTTTCGAATTAAAGTCTGTTTCTGTTTCTAAATGGTCTAGTGTCTGCGCAGAAAATGCAAAAGTGCGAGAACTTTTGTTACCCTTGCAACGAAAAATTGCATTAGAATCCAACGGGGCTGTTGTAGACGGAAGAGATATGGGTTCTATTGTCTTTCCAAATGCTCTTTTAAAAATTTATTTAACAGCATCACCAGAAGCCCGCGCAAAAAGAAGAGCTTTAGAATTACAAAAAATGGGGCAACAAGTTTCTTACAATGAAATTTTCGCAGAAATGAAAGATCGGGACAACAGAGATGTCCATCGCTCCGTAGCTCCTCTCATCTGCGCACCAGATTCTATCAAGATAGACTCAACCAATCAAACTGCAGAAAAAATTTGTGAACTTATTATGAAAGAATTAAAAAATTATAAAGGTTAATTTATGAGTTCAACTTTCGATATCATGGACCAATTTAAATTATTTAGCCTATTATCCCACACAAGTGTTTTCGGTTTTTCAATTATAACCTTACTGCTTTTTTTAAGCATTCTTGTCTGGGCTGTCATTATTTCTAAATGGTTTTATTTAATCAGGTTATACAACCTATCTGAAAATTTTTTAATTCAATTTTGGGAATCTAAAAGTCTTTCCGAGCTCAATATAAAAGTAAAAGATATTGTTTATAGCCCCGCTCGGGAAGTTTTTCGATCAGGCTTCAACGAAATGATTCGAGTTTTGCAGTCTCGCGAAAAAAAGAATTCCAATTCACCTATTTTTTTTGAAACCGTCAAACGCTCTTTATCCCGCCAAAAAGTCCTTGAAGAGTCCTTATTGACGAATCGCATGAGTGTCCTTTCTATCTGCGCATCCAGTGGGCCTTTTATTGGATTATTGGGAACAGTGATTGGAATTATTCAGGCATTTCATGATATCGGAGTCAGCGGAGCCTCCAGCTTAGCCACCGTCGCACCCGGAGTTTCCGAATCTTTGATAGCCACTGCTCTTGGACTTTTTGTCGCTATTCCATCTGTTGTTTTTTACAATTATTTGAATGTAAAAATCAGAAAACATCTTATCTTATTAGATGGATTTTCTGCAGACTTTATTAATATTTTAGAAAGACATTATAGTGCATCTAAGCCAGAAAATGATTAGAATTATTAATTTTAATAAGGAAAATCACCTGTGACATTTCAATTAGACTCAAATGAATATTCAGATTTTAAAGTGAGTTATAAACATTCGCAAATTGCAGAAATTAATATGACTCCATTTGTTGATGTTTGCCTTGTTCTTCTTATTATTTTTATGATTACAGCTCCATTTGCAATCAGTGGAGTTAATGTTAAGTTACCAAAATCCCAATCAAAAAATTTATCCCTGAACCAAAACTCATTAGTCCTGACAATCGATAAAAATGGTCATTATTATTTAGGTAAAAATCAGATTTTAGAAAAAAATCTATTTTTCAAATTATCCGATGCAAAAACCTCAAAATCGGAGCTCAATTCAGACTCCTCAATATTTATTCGTGCAGATAAAGATGTTCTGTACTCAAGAGTCATGTTTGCTGTCACCGCCGCAAACAAAGCAGGAATTTTAAAAATAGGACTGCTTGGGGATGCCAATAAATAACTTAAATAGAATAAATAGAAAAGAACCTACAATTGATGAAAAATTTTTAATTCATCATATCAAACCCGAGTATGATATTTATCAACAAATTTACTTTTCTGCTCCAAAAAATACTTTTGAAAAAACATTATTATTTGAGCCCTCATTTCAAAATATTTCACATATTAAAATTGATGAAAATTCAGCCTTCAATAAGTTCCCAAAAATTGATTTGAACTTTAATTTTAAAAAAATTCCTTCTTCTCGCAAACAGGAAGTTTTAAAATTGACCTCCATTCAATATTTAAATTATTTTCAATCCATTCTTCTTCACATTGGACTCTTGCTTTCTTTTCTTTTGTTGAACAATATTTTTAGAAATCCTATTCAAAATAATGAAAATTTTGACGTCATCTTTGGCGTTCAAGATCTTGTAGAGGGATCCCAACCTTCAAAAAAATCAAATCAAAACGAACAATCCTTAGCAACAAAAACAGCGGAAGATCTCACAAAACTCATTAAAAATGCAGCTCCTGTCCTGAAAGAAAAATCAGAAAATCAAAATGTCGCAAAAAAAGAACTCCTCACAAAAGATGATATGGTCGCTACAACCAATAAAAAATTAAGTAAACAAGAAAATGTAAAATCAAAACACGAAGAAAATAAAAAAGACCATCAAAAAATATTAGAAGATGAGAAAAAACAAAAAATTTCATTGCAAGAATATGCAAAAAGAAAAGAAGAAGATCTTCGCACTGTAGATAAAATAAAAAAAAGCGGAATGCATAATATCCCACCAAATAAAAAATTAGGAATGAAAAATAAAATATCCGATATTCCTAAAAACCCGTTAGAAATCAATGAATCCAGCTTGCCAAACAATCCCTTAGATTCAAAAAATTTAGCCACATCATTCGGCAGTTTAGATGGTCGTGGCTTAGAATTTTTTAATTCTTACAAGCTTTATATTCGTAACCAGCTGAGATTAAATTGGGCGACATTTGCAGGGACTAGCGAAGACACTTCGAACTATAAAGCACAGGTTTCAATTACAATTAATAGTTTCGGTTATATGGTAGGAACTCCTAAAATACTGAATACAAATGGGAATGAAAAATTTAATAATGATATTTTAAAATGCCTAGAAGACACATTTCCTGTATCCAAACCCCCTCCAGAAAAAATTCATCCACCTGTGACATTTATTGCGATTTTTACTTCACGTAATGTGGATTAAATTTGGGAATGACTTTCCAGAAAAAAAATTGTTTCAAAATTATTTGTTCCTGGCAAAGAGTCATAAGGAATACATAATTTTAAAGTGAATTGTTGTTTTTCTAATTGCCTTAACAAGGTAGATAATTTTTCGAGAACTGGACTTACAATAAATAATTTTTTGGGTTGACATTCAGAAATAATTTGTAAAATTTTATCAGAATCATCGTGCTTCATGACAGAATAAATAATAACGTCTGTATTTTTTGATTTTATATTTTTATATTTTTCGTAAGAACTTGTTAAATTACCATGAAATATTTTTACATTTTTTATTTTATTCAACTCAATACTTTTGATAGAATCATCGTACTCACTTTTCAATGTTTCTAAACCATAAACATATTGAGCCGTTTTAGATAATAAAATAGGAAAAAACCCTGCTCCAGAATTGATATGCAAAAGATCTTCTTGATAGTTTAAATTTGAAAGCTCTCTCATATTTAATAATATTTTGTAGTAAATATCTGG
>CANJMU010000094.1 GCA_947475135.1 Silvanigrellaceae bacterium | reverse complement strand
TTGCAAGACATCAATCACTTCGAAATTTTCATTTTCTGTATTGTAGCCAACAAGAACAACTCTATTTTCATTTCCAAATAATAAATTAAATTCGTGTTGTGGAAAAATAGGGTGGGAACAAGTTAACAGGGCATCATTGTTTTCAAATCGAATTGTTTGATCCAAATTTGTATTTGATAAGTGAGGAATAATTTCATTTTCATTCAAACTTGCTTTTGCAACTAAATTTTTTTCGAAAATTTCTAAAACGTGAATTTTATGAAAATTATCGATTGGAGAAAGCTGGCGAATTAAACATAAATCCAAATTTAAATATTCATTTTCTTGAGTAAAAAAAAAGGCATCCGAGTACTCAAGCCGAACGGAGTTCAGTTGATTTTTAAGATGAGGATGGGACGGAATGGGCTTCTGAAACTCTGCAACAACACTCAGTTCTGTAGAGTCATCACTAAAATATTTCAAATGAAAAAATTGATACTGCTGATTGTCATAGGCAAATTTAGAAAACAAAGGAGTTCGTTCATCGGCAAAAGCAAATCGAGGAAGCAAACACCCTGCGAGGGAAACTGCGCTGGAAGATTTAATAAAATTGCGCCGTGTCGAAAAATCCTGAGTGACTGTATTCATAAATAAATTCCTTTGAAGCGAGATAGCGGAATTTTATCATAAATAAAGTAACGACAAAGTCACTGGAGTTTGACGGTGCAAAGCAAACCTATTTTAATTCTTTTTCGATGGCTGATTTGAATTCAGAAGCCACAGGCATCACTTGTTTTCCATTGATATAAAAAGCAGGAGTTCCACTGACAGAAAGCGATTGTCCGTAACTCACTTCTTCTTGAATTTGACTGTGTGTCGCAGGATTTTTAAAACAAGTCTCAAACTTTTTTCCATCTAATTTTAAATTTTTAGCTAAATTCGCATAAAGAGCATCGGATAATTTTGATTGATTTTCAAAAATAGCATCGTGCATTTCCCAAAATTTATTTTGTTGGTTTGCACATTCCGAAGCAATCGATGCATTCATCGCTTGATTGTGGAAAGAAAGTGGAAAGTGTTTGTAGACCAAACGAACTTTTCCATCATATTTTGTCATAATATCTTTTAATAAAGACTCTGATTTTTCGCAATAAGGACACTGAAAATCGGAAAACTCAACAATTGTGACCTTCGCATTTGCATTGCCACGAATAGGAGATTTACCAATTTCAATCGGAAGCACAGGCTGAGTAGGAATGTATTGAGAAGCCACCTTAATCTCCGATTTTGATTCCGCTTCAGCAGACAAATTAGCAAAAAAATCTCCTGCGGCTTGCTTCATAAGATAAGGACGAATCATGCCTTCCTGATCTTTTTTAGACTTGCCTTTTAAACTTGGATTTTCAGAATTTTTTTGAATAAATGCAGAAATATCAGAATCTGACACTTTAATATTTTCAGCCATAAATTTACTTTCAGCTTCACCAACGGAAGAGATTTTTTTCTCTTTCATAAAATCTTGTATTTTAGAATCCAAATATTTCTTAGAAAGAATTCCTTGAATTGTATGATAAACTTGATTTTGAGCTTCAAATAAACTTTGTTTTTCTTGAGGTGACAAATCGGAAAGACGAATAGGATTTTGCCTAAAGTAACCAAGGATCTCATGGGAATTTTCTGAAGACTGGGTTTGGGATGATTTACGCATCAGAAGCGAAATTCCCGCTAAAACTCCTACGGCAACAACCACTGTTGTTATAATAATTTTCGATTTTGACATGAGTTCTCCTGTGTTGTTGAGGTGTCTCTCTATTCTTCTTTCGCAAGCTTGATATTTTTTTCAATCTCACGATGATAACGTTTTTCTTCATAGGGCCCATCTTGGGCTTTTGCTGACTTTGCCTTGTTAAAATACTCGAGTGCTTTCTGTTTGTCACCTTTTTTCATTTGCAAAATGCCCATATACATTAAATTGACATTAAAATCTGGCTCTAATTCTAAAGCTTTTTTTAAATAAATTTCCGATGCTTTTAAATCACCAATAGAAATAATACTCGGCGCTTCATAATAATAACGCCCTAAAACTCTGTAGGGTCCAGCCCAATGGTATTTCGGATCTATTTTGATACATTCATCCAGTGATTTAACAGAAACTTCAACCATTTCCAAAGCCGATAAAATTCCATGCGTCACACCATAAGCACCAACATTAACAGCGTACCAATAGTGCCCTTCAATTTTTTTTGGTTCTAATTTTAATGCTTTTTCTGATGCTAAATAACCAATTTTTAAAAGCTCTTCTTTTTCATCTTTCGGTAATTCATCACCGAGACCAAAAAAAACAGAAAAATAAACAAGCCTTCCTAATTTCCAATTTTCTTCATAAATTTGTGGGATATTTTTTTTATCTTCAATAGCAGCAATCATTTTCTTTTGCCCTGCTTCACTTTCTCGTTCATCCCATAATTTATCGTAAAGAATTTCTAGTGAAGATTTTTGAATTGCAGTGAGTTCTTTTTCATTTGAAGTTGTTTCTTTATTTTCTTTTAATTTTTTCTTTTTTGATGGATGAGAAGTTTGTTTTTTGATTTTAGGGGAAAATTCTTCTTCTTTTGTTACCTTATCGTTTTGAACTAAAAGTGGATATTGAATATTTTGCGCTTGAGCGTATCCGCTAAATTCAACCAATACACAAAAAAGAGTTAAAAAAATACCTGCTTTTAAAGTTTGTGAAAACATATTTTAGAATCCTCGTAGTAAACATTAACTTCACACCTTATACCATTTTTAATCCGTTCGTAAACAGCGCAAGGTGGAAGAGCTTTCTCTTCTTTACGGAGAGAATGGACACGGCATGTCATCCGTTGAAGATGCATAAGGGTCACACCCACACTCCGGAGAAAATACATTTTTTCCATTGACAGTTTTTGTGATGGTATTTGAAAAATTCACAATGGAATTGTCCACCAAAGTGAGTATGGAAATATTAAAATTCAAAGCATTGGCAACAAGCTCCGAGTTACTCACAAGACATGTCGGTGCTTTTGCGGCATTGATTGGGGCAAAACAAAAATATTGATTAAATGCCTGTTCCACTTTATCAACTTTCGAACCCGGTTGAGATAAATAATATTTAGAATTATCTGTTTTGTATTGCGTTACCTTAGTGTTTATTTGAATGGGACCAATAAAATCTTTGGGACATAATTTTAAAATTGTTGTTTCTTTAAATTGATATGTGACATACACCATTCGATTATCCGTCGACTGAGAAACAAACAAATTTGTTTTTTCAACCGCATCATCTGAAACAATTTCTTTAACAAGATTACTAGAAGAATCAATAGTAAGACATAAATCATTAAAAATAATGGGATAGACTTTGGAACCTGGTGGGATTTTATAAATGAGTGTGGGTGTCGATAACTTCCCATCATAATTTTTATCAAAAACCACGTAATAAAAACGAGAATCATTCCCCTGCTCAAAGGGTGAATAATATTTATAATAGTTTGCATGAGGGAAGGGAAAAACAGGGTCACTTCCACTGGAAACCTTTTCTACAATTCTTGGAAAATAGCTAGGGTTATCGTGTGGAATAATTTCATTGCTTATCACAACACGCAAAGGGATTGTCTCTACTGGGCATTGTGAAAATACTTGTGGATACAAATTCAATAATAAGTAAACAAATAAAGATAATATTTTTTTATTCATAAATTAAAATACTCTAAGGTAACGGATTTTTTTATTTTAAATTTTACATGAAATGAATTGAATTCACAAAATTTTAGAGAATTTTCTATTTTCTGGGGTAACGATACACAAGTGTTTTACCTTGACGGAAGGGATCGCTTCCTTTATTCGGATCATAGTTATTGGAATAAAATTCTCGCATCCCATCAAGAATGATAATTTGTTGAGCCCGGGTATCAAATTCTTTTGTTCCCAAATAATCAACTTGTTTCTTTTGATTTTGAGAGTCTCGCAACACATCCAGTTCATTGTGATAATACATGGAAATTAAAACACTTCTTGGACTTCTAGGCATGTAATAATAATCATCATCCCTGGCATACTTTTCATTTTCAATGGAACCGCACAGCGGAGGTACAATCACTTCGTCAAAATCAACAGGAAGCGCAAACCACTCATTATTTGATGTCTTTTTAAATTTTATATTTCCAATGACATCTCCATCTTTCATTTCTCTGCCGAGATGCTTTTTCATTTCTTCATGCATCTTTGGAACCACAACTTTTTCTATTTTGTGTTTAGGAAAAAAAGGTAAGGAAGAGTCACATGAAATAAAAGGTGTCACCAATTGATTTTTGTCATTGACCGAGGCTCGAGCAAGATATAGAAATCGTCCTTCATAAGCATTCTTATAAAATTGGTTCCAAAGAGAAGCTTCACGATGAGGATTCCACTCCCGTCCAGGATGTGTCCTCCCAGAAAACCAGTTAGACACGAAAAATCAATACAAGTATAATATTTGGCGTGTTCATTT
>CANJMU010000093.1 GCA_947475135.1 Silvanigrellaceae bacterium | reverse complement strand
ATCCTAACAGCTTCTCCAACTAATTCTGTTGGAAAATCATGCCACTTGAATTTGTGCATTTTTATAGCATCCGTGATTTTTAGTGGTTACCTTATCCGTGAACTCAACAATAGACTTATACTACATAAATCTGCATTTGACAATCATCACAATCCTCTGCAATTTGAGCAAGATCATTCCTATTTTCAGAGATAGGGTAGATGAGATCCAAACCATTTAAACCAATAAAAGTTGTGGATGAAATCAAGGCAGTTCGTTTATTCCCATCAAAAAAAGCATGTGCCTTAATGAGATAAAAGAAAATAGCCGCACCGATATCAACAATGCCCCCATGCACAAATGGGTATTCACCTGGATAAAATGCGGAATGCAAAGCGCTTTCAATTTTTTCAGGCTGAGCACAGATATGGTTTTGTCCATTTGACGAACAAATCTTTTTATTAGCTCTGATAACGAAAGCTGCATCTATGGTGTGAATTTTCACTTGAGGCGTTCCAAAGCATCTGCGTGTTTTTCCATCATTTTATCCATCATCTTGTCCCCTTCTGCTTTAGAGATTGTCACAAGCTCAACTGGTTCTGTGATAAAGGGAGAGGTCATAAATTTTCTTACGGCTTGATTTGCGACTTGAGAGATGGTCCAGCCTGGATTTTTTTTAAACCACTCGGCAGCAAGTTTTTGTAAGTCATCTTCCCAAACGACACTGGACTTGTGGGGGAGTGTTTTTTCTTCGGGGAGACCTAGTTTGCCTTCCCACTCATTGTCTATCTTCTGATGCCTTCTTGTCGTAGTCATATAGCACCTCCTATAACCTATTATCACCTGATATCGGATAAAAGTCAAGAGGACTAAAGGTGGGAAAACTCGAATCCAATTTACCGCAACGGGTTGTGCTTTATCCAATCAATATTACAACTATTTCTTTTTAGAAGAAAATATCTCTCAAAGGCTAAAAAACGAATACCCCACCCCCCTATGATTTTAGGCAAAAAACCAGCAAAAAAGATCACATAATATATAATTATGTGATCTGTGGTGACGAATGTATTACACACAATTTACGAGATGACAAAATAATACATTGAAATACTTGATAAAATTTAAAATGCAGACTATTGTTATTTTGTACTACAAATTAGTACAAACTGAGGGCTTTATGGATTTGAGAGCTGCTTTTGACCCTAAAAATCAAAAAACAGGGGGCATGGATGCGCCCTCCACTCAGCGCTTCGACGCTCCCATCCTCCAAAATTTCAAATTATTTTTGCTTAAATTTTCATCAAAAAATACGCGCGATGCTTATCGGAGAGCCTTTGAATCCTTCCTTGAATATTGGCAAGGGGTAGGACACCCCATTTTCGAGGTAGGGCAAATTCAAAGGTCCCACCTTGATATCTGGAGTCGAACATTAGAAGCCAAGTATCCTCCCTCTTCGGTTACCGCAAAGCTCTCGACGATTTTATCGTTTGTGCGGTTCTGCTTTGAGAATGACTGGAGCAAGGAAAACGTCGGAGAACGAGTTCATCTTCCGAGAATCAACCGTTCCAAGGGCAAAACAGAAGCTTTCAGTGAATCCGAGGTTCGTATTATCCTCGGAAAGTTGAGGACAGAGTTTGCAAGCGCAACGGAGCCTTACCTTGAACCCTCTCATGCCCGAGCTTGGGTTCGTTACGTTATTTTTCTCACACTGTGTACTGTCGGTATGCGGGTATCCGAAATTGTTGGACTCAAGATGAGGGATTTTGAAACCACAGGTGAATTCCCAAGGCTAAAGATGAGTGTCAAGGGTGGAGAAGAACACGCGCCACTCATTCCAGATGAACTTTCCTTAATTCTAAAACACTATGTCCTTTATTTTCGCAAGTGGGCTCAAAAGGAATCTCCTTTATTTGTCCTCTCTCCAAAATTAAATAAACCTTTAAACAGGGAGTATATCACACGCATGATTGCAGATATTGCCAAAGATTGTGGTATTGAAAAAGTTGTGAGCAGTCACACTTGTCGTGCCACTGTCGCATCACTATTGCATAAAAATGCTGTACCAGTGGGTGAAATTAAAGATCTCCTTGGACATAAAAGTATTCTCACAACCATGATGTACGTGCGAAAAACAGATGAGGAAAAGGAAAGTGCTGCAAGAAAAAATCCTATATTTAATATGATGAAACAGGAATTGTGACAAAAACTCCAGACAGCGTCTGGAGAATTGAGACAGACTAGGGCACATAACAAAGTTCTGCGACGCTTGTCGCAGAATTGTAATTTTCTTAAATCTCCAACAGCTTGTTGGAGATTCAGTTTAGAATTAAGACCTTTTTTTGCTTTAATTCACCATGCACTGCGAAGTGAATTAAAAATGAGGACGTTAAAATGGATATTATAACGGATAAAAACTACAAAGATTTCCTACATGAAATTAAGTCTAAAGTGGATTCTGCTCGACTTAAAGTGTCTTATGCTGCAAACCAAGAAGTCATTAGGCTGTATTGGTTTATTGGGAAAGGTATTCTTGAAAAACAAGAAAAGCATCAATGGGGTGAAAAATTTCTCGATTTACTTTCTTCCGACATGAGGAGGGAGTATCCAGGGGCTTACGGCTTTTCAAAGAGAAATCTTCAATATATGCGCCTATTTGCATCTGTAAATCCTGAGCTCACAATTGCGCAACAGGCTGTTGCGCAATTGCCGTGGAATCAAAACGTATTACTTTTGGATAAATTTAAGAATAAACCAGAAATAATTGAATGGTATTCTAATAAATCGCTAGAGCACGGATGGTCAAAAAGTACCCTCCTGACGCAAATTGAGTCTGAAGTATATGAAAGACAAGCAATAAATGAAAATAAGACAACAAATTTTTTAACAAGATTGCCTTCCCCTCAATCCGATCTGGCACAGGAGATCATAAAAGACCCTTATCGCTTCAATATTGTTACAGGTGATAATATGGTCCTAGAAAAAGAAATTGAAAAAGGATTAATTGCTCATATTAAAGATTTTCTAATTGAACTTGGGCAAGGCTTTGCCTTTGTAGGAAGCCAAGTGCCAATTGATGTGGGGAAAAAAGAATATAAAATCGATCTTTTGTTTTGGCACTTGAAATTACGGGCATTCGTCGTGATCGAAATTAAGGCAAGAGACTTTGAACCTTCTTTTACAGGACAACTAAGTCATTATCTCGCTGCCGTTGATAATCAAATGCGGCACCCTTCTGACAATAAAACAATTGGAATACTTCTTTGTAAATCAAAAGAAAAAATTGATGTTGAGTATGCCCTTCAAAACATTGATGCTCCTATTGGAGTTTCTCAATATATTCTCTCAAAATATTTACCAAAAGAATTTGAAAATATACTTCCTACACCAGAAGAAATTGCAGAAGAACTTAGCGAAGATAAAGAAGATGAAAATAAATAAAATGAATTCTCCAAGTAATTATTAATATAAGGCGATGATTTATGGAAACACAAGAAGAACGAGTCTCAAATGCACCATGGCAAATTCGCTGTTCTCCAGAGCAAAAACGCTCCTTTCAAAAATTTGTTGAAGGAACTGGCATGAACGCGTCAGATGCTATTATGCAAGCATTTGAAGCTTTTAAAATACAAAATGAGGAAGAAAATAGTGAGTCAAAGAAAGTTTTATTAGAAGCAGATTCACTTATTATGCGTTTACAAACGATGCTTCGTTCTCAACTCCTCACAGCCATTGAAAAACAAAAACAATGCAGTGAAGAGAAAAATTCCTTGGAAGAAGAAAAGACAAAATATTATAATTATTATGCTGATATTATGTCTAAACTTGAAAAAGAGTTTGAGGAAAAAAAAGGAATACTGGAAAAAAATTTCGAAGAAAAATTGAAGAATTTTCAAGATCAGTTTGAAGTTCAGGTAAAAAATAAAGAACTAGAATGTATGAATTTAAATGAGAAGTATGAAAAATTAGAATCGGATTTTCAAAGATTAGAACGAGATAAAAATACGCTTCAAAAACAGTATACTGAATCCATGCGATTATATGAAATTTCAGATGAACGTCTTATGGAGTGCCGTCAGATAATAAGTGAATTGCAAGAAAAATTGAAGAATTTTGATGCTACAAAAGAAAGAAACAATGTTCTTGAAAGAGAGTTGACTATCCAACAAGTAAAGTTTGATAGTCTTATTAAGGAAGAAGCTCTGAAACGTGAATACTTAGAAAAAGATTTAAGACGAGAATTTGATATGAAGTTTATGCAGTTAAATCAATCGGGGCATTAATATGAAAGATGATATAATTGATTACTCAAAACTTAAAAAATTATTTACCTATTAAACACGCGTTCGTGTAGGTGATTTAAATTATGGAAATCATCTTGCTCACGATAAGCTGATCTACTCGTTTCTAGTTTCATTTGTGAATAAGATCCTTTATACATCATGGTTTTTCTGCATTTAAATGATTTAATAAATTTCTCTCAAAAAATGTATTATTTAATTACTTTATCATATTATT
>CANJMU010000092.1 GCA_947475135.1 Silvanigrellaceae bacterium | reverse complement strand
TTTTTGAATTTCAATACAAGTCATCGTTTTTTGACCTCACTGGACAAATTTCTTTTGTTGGCGGGTTAGTGTTTCCTTAGTTTTTATTTCACAAGTTTAACAAAACGGCTGTCATTCCATTCCAGTTTTTTAAAAGAGGATTGAAGGGCAGCGGTATCTTCTTCGGCAAGCAATGCATGACACTTAGGAAAATGGTTTTTACAGAGTTCGATGGAATTATTCACGGATTGTATGCCTGAAAATTTCGTCTTTGCGTCTTCTTCGAGGGGTTTTATTGTTTTGGAGGAAACTCCACCTAATTGATATTCTTCAAAATGTTCTGCAATTTTTTGATTCTTTAACATGTTGGCATAGGTCATTCCATGAATTATGACAATCATAAAAGCTCGTTTTTTATTTTCAGATGTGCCACTATTTAAGAGACGGGATACATAGTTGTACAAAACGGTATCTTGATGAATGGAAAATGCACTGGATTTTAGTTTTTGAAGACCCGCAGGAGTGAGCTCTGCGGCATAAAAAAAGGCTCCGTCCTCTTGACTGTCTTTTAGGGATGTTAAATCGAATCGAATTCCAACGCGATCATTAGGTTCATTAGAGTTCATGTTTTGAAGATAAAGTTTCGTTTGAGAAAGAATATTTTGATATCTCCCACCTCGATCATCGATATGGGTCTGATTGGGGTTGCCATTTTCAGTCACTGAAAAAGCCGCACGACAGAAAAAATCAAGAGGATCTCTCACATCCCAGCGATTTGCTGGATCTAAAAGTTTATAGTCTTCGCGTTCTGAGCGTAGAAGATGATAAAAATCGGTTTTTACTATTTTCTCTGAATCAGTGCCACCATATCTTTGCTTCAGTGTGGCCTTCAGTGCTTTTTTTGCTTTACGTTCTGCATACCAGGGGTTAAAAAGATAAATCCCAGAAACAATACTGACAATGGCACCAACGGTTGTACCGATAGCAATTAAAACCATATTTGAATCATTTAAATATTCTTTCACTTTATCCCAAGGGATATCATTGATCCCTGTTGCGCCTAAAAAAATCGGTTTTTTTTGTGTTTCCTTATGATGAAGCTGATTTTGTTGAAAAATAGGAACGTAGGTGCCGTCCGCTGTTTTTTGGAAGCTGAATTCATACAGCGATTTATCCCCAGTGTCGTTCATTGTCACAAGAACTTGAGCAGGGATACCGGTGTTTTCACCATTCCTGTTTTTTCCAAGGCCTATCAGTTCGTGCTGACGATCGGAAAAACCATCGTCGCTTAAAAAATGAGCGAGAGCCGTGTGAGCATCTGTCTTTTCATTTTCTGTGGCTAAGGTCACAAGTGTTTCTTTAAATTCGTATTGAAACTCAGAAGTCGTTGATTTTTCTAAGCTCAGCATAAAAATTTGTTGAGTCTTATTGGATTTGCATAGAAGGATGTCTTTATTGTCCGCACAATCTTTAAGTGCGCCATAAAAATAATAATCTTCCCTTGGATAAAATTTATGAGAAATCGTCAAAACATTTGTAGAAAAAGTGTCGTCATCGGAATTTAAAAATTCAAGTGCACCAAGAGTGCCATCGGGTCTTAAAAAAATAAAAGCGTGGTTTTCAGAAGACCCATATTTTAAAGTGAAAAAATATTCATCACCATGATCATTTTTATGGGCAGAATATAAAAAGGAAGAAAATTGAAAATTCCATTGTTGATGCAACATTCTATTTTCATCTAAGGAAACTAAGGTGCGTGCAGAAAATCCATCATCATTTTGCACAAATTGAATAAAATCATGGGTGCGTGTTTCACCATTTAAAGAAACAAAGCAAGACTTTTGACCATTCAAAAGTGTAGGTGCGACATAAGCCAAAGAGGAACCAAAGGCCAACTGAAAAGGTTTCATTTTTAGATGTTGTTAAAGAAAAACCAGATAAAGGAACAAAGGAAAGTGCAGCAGAAGTTTTTAAAAAATGGCGTCGATGAAAATTCATAAAAAGCCCCATCAAAAAGAATTCAAGCAAATTGGGAAGCAGAAAGACTCTGAATCTCTTTTGATATTTCATGTCCAATTCATCAAATCAAGCAAAAAACCAAAGTCAAATATTTCGATAAATGTCAAAATACCAACCAGCTTGTTTGAATCAAGAATAATGAAAAATCATTATAATGACTCCAGTCAATAACGAAACAAAAAAAATCGAGTGAGACAAAAACTCTATTTCAATTTTAAATTCTTGAAAGTCCATTATGAAAAAAAAAGATCCCAAATCAAAAAAAGGTATTTTCAAAATTTTGCAGTTTTTATTTTTTTTAAGCCCTTTTAAATTAGGACTTTTTTTAACGACTCTCTTTACAATTTCTCTTGTGAATCACTATCGTGTGGAAAAAGATTCCTTAGATATTATTGGAAAAATAGAGCGTATGCTTTACGATATTCGCTTTAAATTGCGTGGGCAAATTCCTTATTCGGGAAAGGTTGGCGTTCTGGGGGCCGATGATGAAAGTATTGAACAATTTGGACGTTGGCCATTTCCAAGGGATATTTATGAACAGGTTTTTAAAAATTTAAAAAATGCGGGGGTAAAATACGTTGGCTTTGATGTTTTTTTTAGTGAACAAACCCATCGTATGTTGGAAGAAAGTATTTTAGACCTTAAAGAAGTTGTTGATCAAGGGAAAATTGGTCCTCATTTCAATAAAGAGCAATGGGATAAAAAATTAAAACCTATTTTAGAAGCGCCAGCACAAGACAAGTCTCTTGCAAAAGGAATTGAAGATTTTGGAAATGTTGTTCAGGGATATTTTTTTGTGGAAAGTGAAAACCAGATTGTAGGCTCGAAATATGATTTTATTAGTAGCTTTTTTCGACTTTCCAACTCGTTTATTAAAACAGTCACCTATCCTAAAAATATGTCGGCAAAAGATTATCCCTATCTGACTTCTAAAGGCGTTGTGACAAACACGGAATTAATTTCTGGAAAATCACGATACATGGGGTTTGCCAGTAATTACTCTGATCCCGATGGAATTATGAGAAAAGCCCTTCTTGTCAAAATCATCGAACCTATGGATACGCAAGGGGTGTCTCTTGGGGATGGTGTTGTGGTGCCTAGTCTTAGTTTAAAATTGGCCTCTCTGTATTTATCCAAAGAAATTGTTGTTGGAATGGATTCTTTGGGTGTTGAGCGGGTCCAGCTTGTTGGGGACGATCCCAGCCGTCCCAATATTTCAATTCCGGTTTATTATGATGGTTCGGGAAGTCTTTTATTAAACCATTATGGGAAGTTTTATAATATTCCTTATATTTCACTCAAAGATGCTTATCAAAATAAACTTCCCAATCAAATTCCAGACGTTTTAATTTTTGGGGCGACGGCCACCGGGACAAATGACAAACGCCCCTCCCCTTTTGACGAAAATTTTGATGGGGTTGGGCATCATGCGGCAGTTGTTGAAAATATTATCACACAAAATTTTATGCAGCGTCCATTAAGTGCGCCTATTATTGAAGTTTGCCTTCTGATTCTTTCTGGAATTTTGTTTTCTTTTATTTTAAAATTTATGTCAGCACTTAAAAGTGCTTCATTTATATTTAGTTTCACCATTTTATTTTATCTCATTGATAGAATTTATCTTTTTGGACATGGCTATTGGTACTATGTCGGTGTTTTTTATATTCAAACGTTTTCGATTTATTTTGGAATTACAATTTTTAAATATTTTACGGAAGAACGAGAAAAAAGAAAAGTGAAAAATGCTTTCTCGCATTACTTAAATCCATCAGTTATTTCAGAGCTTATGCAAAATCCAGATAAATTAAAATTAAATGGCGATAAAAAATATTTAACAGTGTTTTTTAGCGATATTCGTGGATTTACAACAATTAGTGAAGCACTCAGTCCAGAAAGATTAACACAGGTTTTAAATGAGTATTTTTCTCCGATGACAAAAATTGTTTTAGATTCCAAGGGGCTTCTCGATAAATATATCGGTGATGCCATGATGGCATTTTGGGGAGCGCCCCTGGATTTATCGGATCATGCAGATCGTGCCATTGCAGCGAGTTTGAATATTTTAAAAGAATTAAAAGTCTTGCAAGAAAAGTGGAAGTCCGAAGGAATTCCCTATTTAGATATTGGTATTGGACTGAATACGGGTGATGTTATTGTTGGAAATATGGGAAGCGATGTTCGCTTTGATTATACGGTTCTTGGGGATTCTGTGAACTTAGCCTCTCGGCTTGAAGCAACCAATAAAAATTATGGGACACGATTAATTGTCAGTGAATTCACACGTGGTGCGGCTAAAAATAAAGATCAGTTTTTATTTCGAGAATTAGATGTCATTCGTGTCAAAGGAAAAAACGAGGGTGTTCGAATTTTTGAAGTTCTTTGTTTCGTGAGTGAATGCACGGATATTCAGAAAAAAACCATTGCTGCTTTTCAGGAAGCTCTAGAACTTTATCGCAAACAAAAGTGGAGTGAGGCAAAAAATAAATTTCAAGAAATTCTCAATTTTAATTCGGAAGACGGCCCTTCTAA
>CANJMU010000091.1 GCA_947475135.1 Silvanigrellaceae bacterium | reverse complement strand
CAAAACGTTCGTAACCTATTCCGGTACCAACAAAAAATATTCCATGAAAAGGAAAGACCACACCGCGCATTTCAGCATTCCAATAGGTTGTTGAAGTCTTAATATTAAGATCGACAGGTAACCCCAAAATAGCATCGACCGACACGGATGTAAAACTATAAGCAATACTTAGATAATCGAATGTTGAATAGGCATATCCCACATAAATACCAATGCTCGCAAACTTTTTGTCTTCATCATAGATATTAAAAACTCCCCCAAGTTCTAAACTAATATTACGAGGAAAACCAAAGGAAATGGATGGCACAATATTGTATTTAGGTAATTCATCTGTTTTTAAATTTTTATTTTCCTTGGATGTATTGGATTGTTCTGTTGCAAACGCACAGAAACTTATAAAAATAAACATCCACAGAGAAATTATTTTTCTCATTTTATGAAATCCTCCAAAATCAAATTTATTCTATGAAATCATATCAAAAAAGTTTAAAAAAAAAATTTTCTCTTCATTTTTTTATTTATCTTTTCCCAATTTCAATTTCAATTTCAAAAAAGATATCCAATTTTGATAATATTCCAGAATGGAAGCGGATATTTTTGAATTTTATCAAGCCCAAGTGAGTTTTTTAAATCGTTTTCTGCTTTTGTTTTATCTGCCGCAGGAACCAAATCTGAACTCACACTCAGCGTCAGAGAATTAGATGGTTGCATAGAAACCGTCGCCCCAAATTCGGTTCCAAGCAGAATTCCTGATTTCCAAACAGCCATCCATCCAAATTGAGGGGACAAATAGTATCTATCAATCTGCCCAACCGCACTCAGAGTGTATTCAAAATCTGGAGGTATTGAGGATGATGGTGTTTTTTCTGTCTTAGAAGCAAAAATTTTAAATTTCTCGTAACCAAACCCACAACCAATAAAAAAGGAGCCTCGAAAAGGAAACACCAATCCACGAAATTCGTAATTGATATAACTTAACTTTGCCGCTAAACCTTTTTCTGCTTTGCTTGTGGTTGAATCTGGAATTTTTGTTTCAGGAATTCCGCCAATAAAAGCACCAATGGACAACCAATCCCATACTTTGGCCTCAATTCCGAAATTCACCAATCGCAGGAAACCCAAAGAAATCGTTGGACCAACTCTCCATTGCCTTGGGCTGTCTTTGTCATCTTTTTTATCCGCAAGAAGAGGCTTTTCTTTTTCGTCTTTTTTATCACCTGCTAATAGTTGCGGTGCACTCAAAGACAAAGAACTCACTGTTGGCGGCGTATCTTTTGGAGTAGAGAGATCACCAAATCCTCCCTTCGGAAGGGCGAATTCTTTTTCAACTTGTTTCCACAATCCTGGCGTCACGAGCTGCGGTGGAGCCGGGGGTTTCGTTCCTTTCACGGCACCCCAATATCCTTTTGTGACTGAAATTTCTTTGGAAGGGTCAGCGATGTTAGACAGAGCCACTGTTCCAGACTCGACAACAAGTCTTGTTTCCACAGCTGTTGCAGTGACAAGACCAACTGTTCCACGCACTGCCATGACACCATTGGGTGTTTTAAATTT
The DNA here is from genome assembly GCA_947475135.1 of Silvanigrellaceae bacterium. The sequence continues at coordinate 2,997 of CANJMU010000091.1, read as the reverse complement.
CACATTTAAACTATCGGGGTTGTGTTTTTTGTTATCGAAAAAGAATTTCATTTTTCCTTTAATTCCGTCAAAAGTTGCTTCTTCTTTCTCGTTATTTTTATTTTTTTCATCTTTCAGTTTGAGTAAATATTGATCGACGCGAAATTCGGACTCAGGGTAAATTAAAATATCCGATGAATTGTCATCGAATAAAACAGACACATAGGATTTTTTTTCTGTTTTTAGAAAATCTTTGAGGCAAACAATCAGATCCTTTTGAGCAATAAAGGATTTTTCTGGATTTTGACGAATAATTGTGGCGCTCCCATAAATAATTTTTATTTTTCCAATAGGAGCTTTTTTATCGGGACATTCTTCAATTGCAAAGGCAGAAAATTCAAATAAAAGTAACAGAACAAATAATAATTTTTTTTTCATTTTTTGAATTTCCTAAAGGATACAAATTGACAATTTAAGAAATTCTAACATTTTTCTTTTCAGCAATAAACGTGTACATGGTAGGAACGACAAATAAAGTAAATAAGGTACCAATAGTCAATCCAGAAGCAATGACCAAACCAATATCATGGCGAGATGCCGCGCCTGCCCCATTGGCAATAATAAGTGGAATGACACCAAGCACCATGGCTGCGGTTGTCATTAAAATGGGTCGTAGCCGAACGCTAGCTGCTTCTACAATGGCATCAAAGGCATTCAAATTTTTTTCTTCCCGAATTTGATTGGCAAACTCGACCATTAATATTCCGTGTTTTGTAATCAAACCGATTAAGGTTACAAGCCCAATTTGTGTATAGATATTGATTGTTGCAAAACCAAGATTTAAAGGAATAAGTGCACCACAAATGGCCATGGGAACACTAAATAAAATAATCAAAGGATCGCGAAAACTTTCAAATTGTGCCGCAAGCACAAGAAAAATCATAATCAGCGCAAAACCAAATGCAGCCAGAAGTGAATTTCCTTCTTGGAGCAAAGCCCGAGAATCTCCGCTGTAATCCACATTCATTCCCTTTGGCAAAATTTCCTTGGCTGCTGCGTTCATCACTTCCATGGCATGGGACAACGTTTGTCCTGGCCTTAACATTCCAGAAAGAGTTGCTGAATTTAGCTGTTGAAATTGATGCAATTCACCTGGTATCGATGTCATTTTAAAAGAGACAAAATTAGATAAGGGAACTAACTTTCCATTGTTTGTCCTAAGATAAGTCTTTCCTAAATCTGCTGGATTGTAGCGATCTTTATCCATCAATTGTGGAATAATTTTGTAGCTTCGGCCATCCATACTAAAGCGGCTAATATCATTCCCACCCATCATCAAAGCCAAAGAATTTCCAATGGTCTGCATGCTGACATTCAATTCAGCAGCTTTTAAAGAATCAATGCGAATATCTAATTGAGGGGTGTCAAAACTGAGATCACTATTGGCAACAATAAAAATCCCTGTTTTTTTTGCTTTTGTGACCAATTCTTCCATAATGGCGTGCAAAGATTTGTAATCTGCAGTTGTTTTCACAATAAACTGAAAGGGAAGTCCATCACTCCCGGTGGGTAAATCGGGCATGGGAAAAAGATAGGCATTGATCCCTGCAATAGTGCTCAATTGATCTTGGATGGGCTGTTGCATTTGTTTTGGAGTTTTTTTTCTTTCATTCCATGGTTTAAAAATCATTCCAGCAAACCCTGTATTTTCTCTGCCGGCACCATTGATAATAAAATGAGCCTGTTGCTCGGGAACAGCACTGTATATTTTATCGATTTCTTTGGTATATTTTTCAAAATAACGACTGTTAGAGTATGGTGGCGCAGAAAGAAACGTAAATAAAAATCCTTGGTCTTCTTGCGGGGCCAGTTCCGTTGGTGTTAACTTAAAAAGAAAAAAAACACTGATAAAAATAACAGAACCAAAAAGCAAAACCACAGGACGGGCTTTCAAAACACCTATTAACTTCGAGCGATAAAATTGTTGAAATCTATCGAAAATATGATCGATTTTTTTTGAAAAACTTTCCGGATTTGTATCGTGAATTAATATTTTTGAACACATCATCGGTGAGAGTGTCAAAGCGACAATTCCAGAAACAAAAACACTAGCTGCTAACGTTAAAGAAAACTCTTTAAACAGGGCACCTGTCAGGCCGCCCATCAATGCAATGGGCGTATAAACAGCCGCTAACGTAATTGTCATAGTAATGACCGGCCCCGCAATTTCCCGAGCCCCCTGCATGGCAGCTTCAAAAGGAGACAGCCCTTTTTCAATGTGTCGGTGAATATTTTCAACAACAACAATGGCGTCATCCACAACCAAGCCAATCGCAAGAACCATGGCAAGCAAGGTTAATAAATTAATGGAATAACCTAATAAAGACATGATAAATGTTACACCCACTAGGGAAAGTGGAATTGTCACAACAGGAATAATGACCGATCGCAGGGACCCTAAAAATAAAAAAATTACAAGAATGACAATGCCCGTAGCCTCAATCAACGTTACAATCACATCATGAATCGAAGCCGAAATAAATTTTGTTGAGTCATACACAACAGTTTGTTCCAGACTTGCTGGTAAATCATACTGAATTTCTGGCAAAATCTTGCGCACGTTCTTAATGACAGTTAATGGGTTTGCGCTTGGAAGTGCATTGATCGCAAGAAATACACCTTTTTTTCCATTAAATGTGACAGAAGAACCATAATTTTCAGCCCCTAATTCTACTTTTGCAACGTCACGCAAATGAACAAATCGACCTTTGACCTCACGAATGACAATGTTTTCAAATTCTTTGACTTTGTGCAGATCTGTAATGGCATTCAGATTGATGATTGTGTAAGGGCCCTTCAATTGCCCTGCAGCACTTTGATAATTATTTGTGATAAGTGCCCGCGCTAAGTCATCTGTTGTCACCCCGAGCGCTGCCATGCGGTCTGGTTCAATCCACACTCGTAAAGCAAAAGGATTTCCACCCAAAATATCTGCACTTGCCACACCTGGGACAGATT
>CANJMU010000090.1 GCA_947475135.1 Silvanigrellaceae bacterium | reverse complement strand
ATTTCCCTGGAAGAAAATAAAGATAAAGCTTTTGGTAATTCATTTAATTTTTGTAATTGAGTTTTACCTAAGTAAACATCTTCTCCAAGAACAAATTTAAAAAAATATTTTTTAATCTCTTCATCATTTATTTTAAATTCCTGAAATTCATAAGATTTTAAAATAAAATTTAATTCATCCAATTTTATTTTTCCATTTTTATCAGAAAATAAAATTTCCAAATATTCTAAAAACTCCTTCCACTTTTGCAATAAAACAGATTTTACATTTTCATCTAAATAGTTTCTTTCGTTGATTTGAAAAAAACGAAGTATTTCTTCTTCCAAAATTTTATAACGCCCGGAACCATCGCTCAACACTTCACGAAAATCATCCCAAGAAATATCACCTAAAAAAATAGAAGAGTCTTCATTTTGTTTCGTTATGAAATTGAGACACTGTTCTAAATATTCCCGCTTACAGGAGCTGTAATAAAATTTTGTGTTCTCTTGAGAAAGAATTTCGTTTTCATCTGTGGATTCAATATGAATTTGTAATTTATAAATATCACCTTGAATAATTTTATTCATAAATTGAAAAAAATCTTGCACTAAAAATTTTTGAAAATTACCTGGTTGAAAACTTTGATTTGTTTTTTTATTGATATATTTTGGCGCACACACCCATAAATAATTTGAATTTGTTACTTTACTTGGAAAAAAATCTGAATTTAAAATGAAATCATCACTCAATTTAGAAAAAAAATGCTGTACGGAATTTTGAAATCGACAATATTGGTTTAATTTTAAAGAAGAAAATTGAAATGTTCCCAAAAATTTTTTGAGCACTTGAAATGGGATGGATTGCTTCCATTTCTCATGGGGAACAGAAAAATGTTCGGCAATGACCTCCATTAAACTTAAATCCCGAGGTAACTCTAAATCCATCAGAGTTAAGATTTGTTTCGCAATTGGCAAAGCATCATTTTCTGAATAACCAAAAATATTGAGAACAAATTCCACACATTTTTCTTGGGATGGAACATCCAAATAAGGCCGATAAATAAATGCGGGAATTTGTTCTTTTAGAAGATGAATATCATTATCTAAAATTTTAAAATGATTTTCTTTTTTAAAGTCTGCTTCCTGAAGAATTAATTTTGTATGAGTTGTTATTTTTTTGACGAGATTGTCTAAGGTGTAGATAGAAATTCCTGGAATAATATTAACACTTTTTTTTGTTAACTTCTCTATTTCAAAAAATATTTGTTTTCGAATATCAATAATATCTTCTTTTCTTTCACACACAACAGAAAAGTTTTTTGAATTTTTATTTTCTAAATAATCTAAAACAAAATTTTGTATAGCAGGACTGTGACAAAGAAAAAAATTATTCTGAATAAAATTTTTGATCATAAACGAACCTAAACAAAGACAGTGTGTTTTGTGGAGAGATTGCATCGGGACGAAAGGTTTCATCGATCCCTAATTTTCTTAATTCACTAAAAAATTTTTCTTTGTTCATTCGCTGTAATTCTATTTCTAAAATTTTGCGAATCATTTTACGACGGCCACTAAAAAGTCTTGCACAAAAGTTTTCGAATTTTTTTTCTTCCTCTAAAGTTTGAAAGCGGCTTTGTTGAGCTGGAGTAAAACAAACAACGGCACTATCTACTTTAGGTTTTGGAACAAAAGAGCTTGCAGGAACAAATAAAAAATTCTCTATTTCGTAAAGTAACTGTAACTTAACACTCAATCGAGAATAATTTTTTGTTGATGTCTTTGCCGTGATTCGAAGCGCAACTTCATTTTGAACCATAAAAACAGCGTTAGAAAAAAGATTGCGATATTGACACATCCACATCAAAATATCGCTCGTAATGTAGTAAGGAATATTCCCGACACAAATTAATTTTCCTTTGACACTGATCTGATTGGGATCAAATTTTAAAATATCACCTTCAATAAGGTTTAATTTATTGGCGTAATTTGGGAGCAATTCATTTTTTAAATGGGAAAAAGCACGTTCATCTTTTTCCACAGCGTGCACCTGAAAGCCTGCTTTTAATAACTCTTTTGTCAGCGCACCTGTTCCTGGCCCAATTTCTAAAACGGTGACATTTAAAACATCCCCCTGGGATACCTCAACAACTTTATTAATAATTTGATAAATAATTTTATCGTTAACTAAAAAATTTTGGCCAAGGGATTTTTTTGCTCTGAGATCTATCGATTTTGAATTCATAATTTAATAAATAATCTATGTAAAATATAATAAAAAAGAATGGGAAAAACTATCTTGTGGCTTTACGTGTAGAAATATCAACCCAAACCGCCATTAATAAAATCAATCCCTTCACCATATATTGCCAGGTGATGTCCAAGTTCATCAAACTCATGCCGTTATCTAAACTAGCCATGACCAATGCTCCAACAATAGAGCCAAAGACCGTGCCCACGCCCCCCATAGTGCTCGTGCCGCCAATAATTGCTGCACTGATAGCATCCAATTCAAAATTTTGTCCTGCGGACGTTGTGGCTGCATTCAGACGTGCTGTTAAAATCATTCCTGCAACTGCCGCCAAAGCACCCATAAGAATGAACACACCCAAAATCCGTGCGCGAATATTAATTCCAGAAAGTTTCGCAGCTTCCATATTTCCACCCATGGCGTACAGATGGCGACCAAACACCGTGTTGTTTGTAATCACCATAAATAAAACACCAAGACCAAAAACAACAAGAACAGCGAAAGGCATTCCCAAATAAAAAACCATAATAGAAAAAAAAGAACCAATTAATAAGGAGAAAAAACCAATACGCAGGGCTTCAAACTTGGCAGGAATGACATGAAATCCATATTTAATTCGAGAACGACGATTTTTAATTTGAAAATAAATAAAAGCAAAAATACAAAGAACAGCGATTATCAATGTTGAATCGTTGAATGGAGGAATATCCCCTTCGTAAAAATGACCTGAAAGTAAGGAACGAAAACCTGTGATAGGACTGCTGAAAGAATCTAATAAAGGCTGACCACCTGCATCTAATTTTGTTGCTGGCTGATAAAGAATATTTGGCAAGTAACCCTGACCTAATAATTTAAAAGAATCCAACATGGGACCAATAGTTCGTCCCCCAGTAATTCCAAGCAGAGCGCCACGAAAAGCGATCATACTTGCTAAGGTTACAATAAATGCAGGAATTTTTTTGTAGGCAATCCAAAATCCGTGCCAAGCACCAATAGAAACCCCAACCAATAAAGCAACAAGGATGGATGTTAGAGTATTAAATTGAAAATTAACTTGTAAAATTGCAGTTAAAGCACCAATAAATCCAGCAACTGAACCTACCGATAAATCGAGATACCCAGCAATCAAAATTAATGTCATACCAATAGATAATACAGCTGTAGTAGAACTTTGTAAAAAAAGATTGGATAAATTACGAGGAGATAAAAATAATGAGCCTGTCAGAAATGTAAAACCTAACCAAATTGCAGCTAAAGCAATCAGCATCGTGTATTGACGAAAATTTTTTTTGAAAGCCTCTAAAATAAAATTCAAAAAAGACTGCTTTTCAGAGTGTGTTTGTTGCGTCATTGTTATATCCATTCATTATTTCCTCACAAATTATGCCCAGTAGCACAGCGCATAATTTTTTCTTGTGTTGCATTTTCAATTAAAAATTCCCCAGTAAACCTTCCAGAATTCATGACTAAAATTCTATCGCTCATGCCTAAAACTTCTGGGAGTTCGCTAGAAACCATAATAATACAAACACCTTCATCTAAAAGTTTATTCACAATACTATAAATTTCATGTTTTGCGCCAACATCAATTCCACGCGTTGGCTCATCTAAAATTAAAACGCGCGGTTTATTCATAAGCCACTTTGAAATCACGACCTTTTGTTGATTTCCACCACTTAAGTTTCCGGTTAATTGCTCTAAAGATGGTGTTTTAACTCGCATTCTTTCCACATATTTTTTACTTTCAAAAATTTCTTTATTTTTATCGATAATGCCAAACATGTTAGAAATTTTAGAAAGCGACGCCAAAGTTGCATTTTGTTTAATGTCCATTCCCAAAACTAAACCATTTCTTTTTCTATCTTCTGAAACTAAGGCAAGACCAGATTGAATCGCATCATATTCTTTTTTAATATCTAGCTGAATTCCATCGAGAAAAATTTCACCACTTAATTTTTTTCCAAAAGCACCAAAGAGACTCATGGCAAGTTCTGTGCGACCAGCACCCATCAAACCTGCGATTCCAAGGACTTCCCCTTCATGCAAGTCAAAAGAAATATTGTCAATAATTTTTGAATGGGATTCGGCATCCAGAATCGTCCAATTTTTTACTTCTAAAACTTTTTTTCCCTGAGAGCGATTTTGCTTCGGATAAATCTGCTTTAATTCGCGACCAACCCTCTGCCGAATCAATTGAAATTCATTCAGATCTTTGACCAGTGAAGTTGAGATTGATTTTCCGTCACGAATCACAGTAATGCGGTCACAAATTTGAAAAATTTCTTTCAAACGATGGGAAATATAAATACATGTTTTTCCGTTTTGTTTTAATTTTTGAATAATTTTCAATAAATTATCCGCTTCTTCTTCAGTTAAAGCGGCTGTTGGTTCATCTAAAATT
>CANJMU010000089.1 GCA_947475135.1 Silvanigrellaceae bacterium | reverse complement strand
ATATACGTACCATGTTTTTTAGTCTTTGCAAATATAAAATGAAGATATTCTCTTGTGTTTTAAAGGACTTATGTTTTAGAGGAATTTCCCTGGTATGTAAAATTCTGGGACTTTAGGTTGAATAGACCTAAAACACAAAAAACCCTCCACAAATCAAAAATTTATGAAGGGTTTTTTGAAAAATTAAAATCTCAAGGATTTTTTAATTTTAGTCTTATTAATTCGCAGGTGCCGCAGCAGGAGCTGTCGTTGGAGCGGGAGCCGCTGCTGTTGGATTTGCAGCAGGAGTTTCAGTCGTTGCTGGTGCCATATTGCCAGAAGCAGGAGCTGTTGTTGGCGCTGCATTTGCATCTGGAGTTGTTGTCGCAGCTGGAGCAGTTGCTTCTGCAGCAGGAGTTTCAGGATTATGAGCTCCACAGCTATTTGTACAGCTGGAAAGAGTTAAAGAAGTGATTGCTAATACAGCAACAGTTTTTAATGACATAAAAATCTCCTTGTGGTTTCATTGACCAAAACCAAAAATGGTCAATAATAGGGAGTAAGTATAACTACCGAAATTATAAATGTAAATAGTTTTGTAAATTTTATCTTTTTTGCATAAGGAAACCAAAAATGACAAATAAAGAACTGCTGGATAATTATCTTAAAAACTTAAATTCAATAAAACTAAAATGGGCCCAAACACCAATAAAAGACAAACTCAATTTGTTGCAATCTGTGAAAATAAATCTAAAAAAAAATTCTCACCACCTCGTCCAAATTATTTCTGAAAACAAAAAAATTGATCATTCAGAACTCTTTATCACAGAAGAATGGTTGACTGGTCCTGTTATTCTTATGAAATATCTATCTCAACTGCAAAGAACCTTGCAAAATAATCTGAAAATTAATCTGAAAATTAAAAAAAATAATCACAACCATTATGAATGCCAAGTTCTTCCTTATAATTTTAAAGATCGCCTTGTCTGGAAAGGAATCTCAGCAAAAATAATTTTGCAAAAAGGAAAAGAACCTACACAAGGCCAACATTATTTCGATGCAAAATTCAACGGAGGATGCTCTTTAGTTTTAGGCGCAGGAAATGTTTCGAGTATTGCACCTACGGATGCCATTTATAAATTATTTGCTGAAAACAAAGTCTGTCTTGTCAAATTAAATCCAGTCAATGATTATCTCTATGATGTTTTTTTAGAAATTTTCAAGCCACTCATTCAACTTCAAGTCTTATATTTTATTAAAGGTAACGTGGAAGACGGTAAATATCTTTGTGAACATAAAGATATCGATGATATTCATATGACCGGTTCCGAACAAACTCATTTTAAAATTGTTTGGGGAAATGATGAAAATTTAAAAACAACTCAACCACTTATTCAAAAACAAATCACATCTGAACTTGGATGCGTCACGCCTGTTTGTATTTTTCCAGGGCTCTGGAGCGACAAGGAATTGAATTATGTTGCAAATCAATTTGTAGGAGCCATGACAAATAACGCAAGTTTTAATTGCAATGCTTTTAAAGTTATCGTGATGAGCTCTGAATGGAAACAAAAAGAATTATTTAAAAATATATTAAAACAAAAATTATCCGGATTTCCAACTCGTCCTGCGTATTATCCAGGGGCACAAGAGCGTTACAATCAAATTCTTCACGAAAATAAAAATGAACTTATATTTCAAAGTAAAGTTACAGAAAAATCACACTTACCATGGACAATTATTGAAAATCTTTCTCCAAAAAAAGAGAATATTTTTTTTAAAAGAGAATGTTTTTGCTCACTTTTTTCTATCGTTGAAATCCATTCACAAGATATTCAAGATTTTTCAAATAAAGTTCTTCAATTTTACAATGAAAAACTTTACGGAAATTTAAGTACCTCTATTTTTATTGATCCAAAAACAAAAGCTGAAAATAAAAAAATCTGGAATCAATTTATTGAAAAACTAAACTATGGCTGCATTGGAATTAATTGCTGGGCCGCCCTGAGTTACGCAATGGGCGTCACAACCTGGGGGGCATTTCCAGGAAATACTCTACAAAATATAAAGTCTGGCATTGGCACTGTTCACAACTCTTTTTTAATCGATTTTCCTGAAAAATCTATTGTTGAAGCCCCATTCTATTCATCCTTAACACCATTATGGGTCCCCTATCATAAAAATGGATTTAAAACATCAAAATCACTTTTAGAATATGAATATAAACCAACATTAAAAAACATGTTCAAACTTTTTTATGAAGGCATTCAAGGATGATAAAAAAATAACAAAAATATGACTTCGCTAAAATTTGCATTACTAAGGTAACAAAAAACTCCGATACACGGGTGTCAACCACTTGGAGGTCCTTTATGCTGACACAAATTAATACTTGCGAAGAAGATGATGTTCTCTGTTCAAATAACTCAAAGTCGAACTTTATAACAGATGATGAAATCACAACAGATTCCCTGCAAAGACAAATTCAGTTTTTAGTCGAATCACTCACTCGAATTGGCGGAGAAGTTTGTAAATTACGCGTGGAAGTTGACGGGTTATTAGAACTCAATTCAAGGGTTGTTCAGCATTGCATTAAACTAGAAGCTGTCATCCGAGAAAAAGAAATTCTTGACCTTGATGATTTTCAACTTGCTTGTGAAGTTTTTGAAGATATTTCGTCTCCATCAAAGGAAAATTCATCTTCAAGAAGAGAGTATAATTAAAAATTCAATTTTTTGGAGTCCATTCATGAATTTTGAAATTGTGAAATCGGAAACAAATCAATGGATTAATTTTGATTTTATTCAAAAAAATGAATTGATAAATTTAGAAGAAAATCAAAAAATAATCGCAAAATTTATTATTGATTTAGATATTTATGAATTACAATATTTTACCGAAGTTTTGCGCGATGAAAAAAAAGAACCACTTTTTATTATTAAAAATGAAGAAGAATTACAGAACGTTTTAAAAACAGATGCTCATTTTTTTGGTCTATGGTGCTTTGATAAAAAAAATAATTTTCAGTATGATTTATTTTTTCGTCTTTTCGATAAAATCCCAAAAAAAATAAATATTTATTTTTTTTGCACGGATGAAAACTTGAAAAAAATGACTTCCTTAAAAATTAAAAAAAATTTGACACCCATCGAAATTATTTTCTAAAAGAGAAGATTCCTTTCACTTTCTTTTAATTGCAATTTTTTGAAGACCGGTTTAAAAATAAAATTCTATTCACTTATTAGACCTCTTTCCTAACCTCAGTTTCGAGGCGACGCAAACAAGAGTTGACGCAGTGTACGCACTGGTACACGAGGAAACCGAGTCGCAGCGACAACGAAGAAAATGGGGTTAGGAAAGAGGTCTATTTTAAATAAGGGTTCAATATGACGAATATTCATGCCTTTGATGACACCGTATTAAAAGCCTTTCGTTTAGCGAAACAAAGAAAAAATCTTCTTGTATTTACCATTTTCTCTTGTTTTTTATTTCTCGTTTCAGTGTTCGCATGGAACCATAAAGTAACAGAATCAAAGGCACACCTTGTGCAAGAATATTCGAATATTGATAAAATATATTCTGAAGAACTTTATTCTTTCCAAGAACAATTAAAATTAAATCCAAATTCAGCGCTCAAAGAGGAAGACGCTAATTTTGATACCTCAATGAATCAATTTTATGATTTTGCTTTAAAAAATTCAAGCTCACCATATGCTTGGCAGGCCGCATTACGGTCCGGAACTTATTTCATTTCAAAAGAAAAGTATGAAAAAGCAGCAACTGTACTTTTAGCTATTCTTCCAAGCACGCACCGCAATACCTGGATTCAAGTGAAAGCACGAATGGCCCTTGTTGGCATTTATACTCAACTCAACGAACAATCTAAGGTAACAGAGCAGTTCAACTCTTTGGATAAAATAAAAGACAACCCAATTCCAGATTTGGTCAAATTATTTAAAGCACAAATTCTGTTACTCAATAATCAAAAAGATTCCTCTCAAAAAATTTTGTTAGATATTTTGTCAAATTCAAACAATGTGATGCAGTCTTCTAGCTCCTATTCGTTCAAACAATCCCAGCTGTGGCAACAATATGAAAATCAATAATTTTTTAAATGTTTCTTTAATGTTTCTTTTAATAATATTTTCCAGAAACAGTTTTTCTCTTTTCCAAGAAAATTTTTCTTTTCTACCAAATTCAAATAACGAATCCCCTTCCACTTCAACAAATTTTATAAGCCCCAATCACCAAATCAGCGGATCTTTTGGTGGTGACGGAACAACTTTTTGCGGTCCATCATTGCAACCAAACTCCTTAGAGTGTTTCGTTGTTGTGCAGAATTCTATTCAATATTCAAAAATTTTTCCTTTTCCAGGCACCATTAGTGGGACGCCACTTTATGTCAATGGAAGCTGGATCGTTGCGTCTACAAAAGGATTTTTATTTAAAATTGAAGCCGATGAAAAATTTCATTTTCCAAAAATACAAAATCAATGGTTAAATTTTTGGGGGCTTGGGGAAAAGCAATTACTGACTCAATTGATTCCTAAAGCTGAAGTTCAACAAACACATCCAGCTTTAGAAGAAAAAAAAGAAAATACTGAAAATATTCTCGATTATCTCAAATGGAATTATTATTCGTCAAGTTCATTTGTTGGTAAGCCAATTTATTACAAAAATAAAATTTAT
>CANJMU010000088.1 GCA_947475135.1 Silvanigrellaceae bacterium | reverse complement strand
GGGATAAAATCAATCCCACACATAGCGAAAAGAAATGATTCCACGAAAAACCAATGGCACGCTCTAGTGTTCCAATTTAAAAAGACGAGAACACGCATCGACATTCGACGCAAAATCACCCTCATCGTCTGCCATCACGCGACAACTATAAATTTTTCTAAATTTTTTTGATTTTCCAACAAAACCATTCACAGAACAACTGATTTCAAAAACACGATCGGATGTGTTTGGTATTTTTGTGCCAAGTTTAGATTGACAAGACAAGTGAACTTTACGTGGATTATTGGTAGACACAGCATCAACATTGTCGTTCCCATCGTTGACTTTAATTCCATCGTCACCCAATAATGTGATAATTTCATCTTGAACAAGTTCAGTCATATTGGAATCTTTTTTATTTCCTTTTTCTTTTTCAACAATCAATTCATACATCTCTTTTCCAGAAAATGTGGCCACCAAATTCGAAAGATCAGAAAGCACAAGATCCTTCTCTTTTTTAATTTCTAGGCATCCATTAAATGTTCGACATAATGTTAGATCACTAGAAAAACTAGGTTCATATTTATCTAAAAATTGTTTTGTATTGTCGACAACTTCAGCACTCACTTCGGGCTTCATATTTTCTTTTTTTAATTGAGCTGAATAATTTTGAGCCTTCGAAATGACAGTGAGTAATTTTTCTTGAAGAGATTTGATGAATGTCGATCTGGATAAAGTCACAACAGATGAATAAGAATCTGCATTTTGACACCGTTTGATGATTTTAGCGCCCGTCAAAACTTCATTGACCGCAGATGTGGTTGATGAAGTTAAATTTTCGGTTGTGTTACTTTGGGTTACCGTTGCTTGGGCCGTTACCTGCTGACGAATTCTTCCGGCGAGGTCGGCTTGGGCATTATTATCCGCTTCTTTCGAAGATGAACCCGCACCAAACCCAACAAACAAAGAAGAATCAGATTTTGTTTGCGTATCTGCCAAACTTGAACATTCATCTTTTTGAGCAAATGCATTTTGGAATAAAAAGAAAGGAATAAAAACAAAAATCAGTCTGTATTTCATTTATCAAACACCCCATCAATTTTATTATTTTTTAGCGTTACTATTCCCAACATTATCAATAAAATTCTTTTGAGCGTCTAATAATTTCTGACGAACTTCAGGATTTCCACCAGAAGCGCCATTGATGGCATCACTCATTTGTTTGTCTAATTTTGTTTTTTCAATGGATGCTTTCACGGCACACATTAATTTTTTGACAGAACTGTTTTTTGTTTTATCTGTATCCATGGTCAACTCCCAGTACTTTGATGTGATCTGGACTCCTGTTAAATTTCCTTGGGATAAAAATGCTGTCAGCGCCGAATAGGACGGGTCGCTTGTTAGATCGGCTTCGCTTACGTCTCCTGAAGCTGTCACCGAATTTTTAATAGATTTCATCAATTCGCCGAACACTTTCGTTTGTGCCATTAACAAACAAGCATCAGGACGAGTGCCTCCATCCAAACTATCTATCTTGTAAAAAATGGTAATCATTCCTTTTTCTTCCGAGTAAACATCTGTGTTCAAAACCCATGCTGGAGTTTCCTGTGTCTTACTGTTGTTCTTAATAATGACCTTAGAAAAGTATTTTTCACCGGGTGACGAGCACGATGTCACAACCAATAAAGAAACAACAAGCGATGAGGCCCACAAAAAATATTTATTCATAAATCAAATCCTCCGACAAATTATATTCTCGTTTTAATGTAATTAATTCCAAGACCTAGAAGCATTAACAAGAATAATACACAAAAAAAACTCATAAAAAAATAAAAAAACATCTTTTTATAAGGTATGACTTTTTTTGTTTCTTGAAGATTTTTCAATTCAGAAAGAAATTTTTCTGTTTCCTTAGGAGCAACCATGGGCTTCAAAAATTGTGCTTTTTGTAAAGACTCTGCTTCTGTGTCCATCGAACAATCACCATTAAAATCTTAAGATGAATAGGGCGCAAAAAGATGCCTAATTTGAGGCAAACTTTCAAGCACACTTCCACTTCGGATGGCTTCACGTAGGACTTGAGTCAAATCATATAAAAACTTTAAATTATGAATAGAAAGCAACCGATAAACAAGAAGTTCATCCGCAATAAATAAATGTCTTAAATAGCTTCGCGTGTAGTTTTGGCAGGTATAACAAAAACAATTGGAATCCAAGGGGTCATTTGAAAATTTATGAATTTGATTTTTGATCTGAATTTTTCCCTTAGGGTCCGCTGTTGACCGAACAAAAACACTCCCATTCCTGGCATTTCGTGTGGGCATCACACAATCAAACATGTCAATTCCTAGAAGAATGGCATCGATAATATCATCAGGAGCCCCAACACCCATGAGATATCTTGGTTTTTCTTTTGGTAGATAAGGAATAATCGCACTTAAAATACGCCTCATTTCCCTTTTACTTTCACCAACACTCAAACCACCAACCGCATATCCATCAAAATCCATAGGCACCAATTCAAGAATGCTCCGAATTCGTAAATCCGCATACATTCCACCCTGAACGATTCCAAATTGGGAACGCTTTCCTGTGCGCAGCATCTCATCCCGAGCTCGTTTTGCCCACCGCATGCTTCTTTCCATGCTTTTTTGCGCCTGTTCTTTGGTGACTGGAAATGAGGTGCATTCGTCCAAAACCATTTGAATATCCGAATCAATCGTATTCTGAAGTCCAACCACACTTTCCGGGGTCATTGTGACTTTAGCGCCGTTGATGTGATTTGCAAAAGTAACGCCTTGCTCTTGAATATTTCTAATTTTTCCAAGACTCATCACTTGGAAACCACCACTATCCGTTAAAATTGCACCTTTCCAATTCATAAAAGAATGAAGATTTTTTGCATTTTGAATCACATCCATCCCTGGCCTTAAATTCAAATGATAGGTGTTCCCCAAAATTAATTGATACCCAATCCCTGAAACATCCTCTGGCGATAAAGCCTTAACGCTTCCTACGGTCCCCACAGGCATAAAAATTGGGGTTTCCATTTGAATATCACCAAATTGAATTTGACCAAGCCTGGGGCCAACATCATTCAGAATTTCTTTGTGATGGAAATGAGTGTGTTTGTTTTCTTCAAATTCCTTTTCTAAATCGGATATTTTAAAATCCGATGTATCCAACAAGGAATTTTGCGGAGAATTCAAAAGAGATAAATTTTTCTTGAATTGAAATTGCATGGGCGAACGATTGATTGTCATAGTTTAAACCTTAGATCGAAATAATAGTAAACTAGAATCCCCGTAACTTAAAAATCGATATTTTTTTTCTATGGCATGATTATAAAACTCTTCCCAAAAATCAGACCCCATAAGCGCTGCAACCAACATGCAAAGAGTGCTTTCGGGTTGGTGAAAATTTGTCACAATACCTTGCCCAATTTTAGGAAGAATTTGTTCCGTTAAATTTGTTGGATAAATAAACAATTTTGTTTTTTGCCACTGCTCTTGATATTGGGAAACCCGATCTAAAAATAAATTTTTTTTCGCGCATTCTTGAATTTCTGCATAAGAATATTGCGGAAAGACCAATCGAAGAAAACTTTCTATGCTCCGCAGCGCCGTTGTTCCAACAAAAAAAATAGGCCAATTATTTTTTAAAAATTCGTCAATTTTCTTTAAAGTAACAGATGGGATCAAATAAATTTCTTCATGCATTTTATGATCTCGAATTTTTTCTGTTTGCACAGGCGCAAAAGTCCCAAGCCCCACATGAAGCGTTGTGTTGACAAAATGAATATTTTTTTCCACACACTCATGAATAATATTCTGAGTAAAATGCAAACCCGCTGTAGGTGCCGCACAACTTCCATCTAAATGGATATTGCTATAGACAGTTTGATAGCGCTCTTTATCCATCTCTGGATTTATTTTAACTTTATTTTTATCGCGAATAATATATGGGGGTAGTGGCATTTCTCCGTATTCTGACAATGTGTCTTTCAATGATTTTTCTTTATTTACTAAGGTAACACGAGGGGGATCCAAATTTTCAACAATAAATAAAGGAATTTTATTGTCCTCATCTGAAAAAAGAACTTCCCCTTTTTTTAATTTAGATAAAGGACGAAGTAACACGCTAAAAACTTCGTCCTGCGCATTATTCAGAAAAAAAACCTCTCCACGTGCACCCGTTTGTCTTTGAATGCGAACCCTGGCTGGATACACGCGACTATTATTGACGATCATTAATTTTGGTAAATGCTCGTCATAAAGCTTGTGTAAAATTTCAGGAATATTGGAAAACATTTCGTCCGTAATTTTTCTGTCCCAGGATTGACAAAGTAACAAACGGCTTTCATCTCGCTGACTGCTAGGTATTTGAGCAATCAGGTCCTCTGGCAAAAAATAAGAAAAATCTTTGGACTTTAACGTCATCCCTTTTTCCATCTTTTAATAAACGACGAAACCTGAGGCAACTTTTCTTCCATATTTTTAGCAAGAGACTCGGCAGCTGCTGCTGTTCCAGCCATCAGAGCTTCTTGAAAAATACTGACAGACAAAGAAAACAATTTTTTTGGAGTCAACTGAGGAAGAGTGGATTTTGATTTCTCAACATTTTTATTTTCCTGAGAAGTTTTATCCTTCACTTCTGCTTTGACATTTTCACGAATGGACTGCGCCACTTGGTACGCGCGTTCGTCACGTTTCACAAAACGTC
>CANJMU010000087.1 GCA_947475135.1 Silvanigrellaceae bacterium | reverse complement strand
GTTTCAGATTTTAGTGTTTTATCTAATTCCAGATTAAAATTATTTATACGAACCTTGCATTATGGAAATGAGTTTGAGAAACAAGAAGAAGTCATTAAAAATGATGAAGATTTATCAGATAAAGAAAAAGAAATTAGATTTATTTTATTAAAAAATAATTTATTTCATTGGAACGGGCTTGTTTTGGATGCCCTTCGTGCATTAGATGTTTTAAAAAATATACAGGTTATTACGCCGACAGAGATTAAAAAAGAAAAAATTTTGTCGTCGTTTTACCTTTCTGAAGATGACAAACATTTATATTATTTAAGTAGTAAGCCATGGGAAGCAAATAAAATATCCAGTCTTTTTTCTCCATTAAAAATGAAAAAACTTTCCATTGAGGAGATTATTAATTTTCAAAAAAATCAACCAGAATTATTTGAACCATCTAATTTATTATTGGACGGAGTTGCGCCAATTTCAATAATTAATAATATCAATACTAATTTGGAAAAAGAATATCAAAGAGTTCTTCGATTACCAGCATTAGAAAGACTATATTATAATGCTGATTTTCGATATTCAATTGGCATGTATTACACGGCATCGATGGTCAATGCCATGGGAGTTAAATCACCATTGAAGTGGGTTCCGTCTTTTCCTTTGGGATCGAATGATATTACACTGAGTGATTTATCTTTGATGTATCAAACATTTTTAACTGGAAAAGTTTATCATTATTTCAATACAGAAGACTCAAATCAATTATTAATTATTCGTCGCATTGAAGATAATAATGGGAATTTAATTTGGGAAGCGCAAGCTAAAGAGTCACAATTTATTGATAATTTTTATTCAATTCCAACATTGAATGCTATGCGGGGTACTGTTACATCTGGAACTGCCAATAACCTAAATTGGAGCACAATTTTAAGATCAAATAATTCAAATTTAGATAAAAAATTATTAGATGCTAAAATTAGAGTCCCAAATTTTGGAAAAACAGGGACAACAAATAATTACACAAATGCAACCTATATCGGCTTTTTACCATACGTCGTGAACAACGGGGATGATTTTAATGCAGATAATTGTTATACAATTGCAAGTTATTTAGGGTATGATAACAATGAACCTATGGTTCATGGTTGGTACAAAATATTTGGTGGACGCGCAATTCCCGCGTGGCAAGAAATTGCTTTAAGTATCATAAAAAATAAAAATTTTGCAGAAAAATTGAATTGGGAATCTTACGCAAATAAAAAATCGCATTTAATTCCATTTAATTTTAGGCAAAGTTTATCAAGTGTTTTAGTTGGGATTCATTCCAGTGTTTCTTTAAGCTCAAAAGATCCTGATGAGGATATTTCTAGTTCTAATGAAAGAAACCTATATGCAAATGATTATTCTTATAGTGGGCAAAAAACATTGAAAATTTTTCTAGAAGGTAACACGGAAAATGGAATTTTCATTCCAAAAAGAAAAGTCAGTTTTTATAAAAAATCTACATTTGCAGATGACGTGATCGATCAAGATTGGAAAAATGAACTAAAATTACCTAAGGAAAAGAAAGGTCAAAAGTCCTTTGATGACAGTGATATTCCTTTGGTTCCAGATTTGTAATTTAAACAAGTAAAGATCCATCTAAAAGATCTTCTGATAAATAAACAGGAGATATTTTTCCAGAGGGATCTTCTGCTGTTAAAAGCATTCCTTCGCTGATTCCGAATTTCATTTTTCGTGGTTGTAAATTTGCAACTACGAGTACTTTTCTGTTTACAATTTCTTCTGGTTTTACGAATTGTCTAATACCAGAAAAAATTTGTTTAGTCGTTGTTTCGTTAATTAATACATCAAGTTTTAAAAGTTTGTCAGAACCATCAACAAATTCGGATTTGATAACAGTGCCAACAATTAATTTTATCTTAGAAAAATCATCTATAGTAATAAATTTTTTTGTTTCATCTAACGGGACATTTGTTGTGATTTTATCATTCATTTCCGTTTTATTTTCCTTTTCGATGGATTCTAATTCTTTTGCAATATCTAATCGTACAAATAATTTTGGAATTTCGGTGATCTGAAAATTATGATTTACTTTGAAAAAATTTTCAGATTTTTTATTAAAATCGCAAATATTTTCAGTAGATTCTCCGATAGAATTTAAAACAGCCAACATTTTATTTGGAAAAAATGCATATGCTAAGTAAGCATATGTTTTTATGAGTGATATGCTGATTGAAAGGACATTAGAAAGTTGTGTTAAACTTTCTGCGTCATTGTTTTTTGCAAGTTTCCAGGGTTTTTTATCAGAGATGTGTCCATCCGCTAATTTTAAAATTTTATCTAACTCTAAGAAAGAATTTGCAAATAAGTTATCATCAAACGCCTGATTGAATTTTAAAATACATTCTTTCATTTGAGAACTGATATCTTCGAATTCTTTTTGAGAGGACTCCACATTGTATTGAGTGATTTTTCCATTAAAATATTTTTGAACCATTGTTAAAGTTCTGGAAACTAAATTTCCAATACCATTGGCGAGGTCGGAATTATATCTTTCAAAGTAACTTTTCCAAGAAAAATCGATATCTTCGCCAGGATTCGTGACGCGATAAATATAATTAGAAAACATTTCCGTTCCATAATTTAATATTTGATCTGTTGAAAAGACGTTACCTAAGCTTTTTGACATTTTATGTCCATCTTTTAAAATCCAGCCATGAACAAGTAATTTTGGAATTGGAATTTCTAAAGACAAGCACATTGCTGGCCAAATAATACCATGAAATTTTAAAATATCTTTTCCAATAATATGAACAACATTTTTCCAATAAACATCATTTTTTGCGGCTTCAAAACCACCAATACCAGTGACATAATTAGGGAGTGCATCAAACCAAACATAAGCAACATGTTGACTGTCAAATGGCAGCTCGATGCCCCAATTTAAGCGAGTTTTTGGTCTTGAAATACTAAGGTCACCGTCAAAATTTTTTAATAAGGAAAGTAATTCATTTTTAAAACGTTCTTGCTGTGTAATTTCATCATTTTCAATTAATTTTTTTATTTCAGAAAAATATTTTTTTGTCCGAAAAAAATAGTTACCTTCTTTTCTAAGTTCAACAGGTCTTTTATGAATAATGCAATTTTTGTTTTCATCCATTTCTGTTGAGTTTAAAAATCCTTCGCATTTAATGCAATAATAACCTTCGTGTTCACCAAAATAAATATCATCTTTTTTATAACAATGATTTAAAATATTTTGGACGTTTTGAGTGTGACTTTTATCTGTTGTTCTTAAAAATATGTCATAAGGAATTTCAAAATTTTTAAAAATTTCCTTCCACTTTATGGACATTTCATTAACTAGTTCTTGTGGAGAAATATTGTTTTCTTTTGCTTTTTCTTGTACGGATTCCCCATGTTCATCTAAGCCAGTAAGAACTTTTATCTGATAATTTCTTGTGAAATAGTGTCTTTTTAAAATGCCAGCAAGAATTGTTGTATAAATATGTCCTGCGTGTGGCTGTCCATTGGCGTAATAAATTGGGGTTGTAAAATATTTATATAAGGCATTCATTTGGTAATTACCTGAAAATTTTTATTCGATTTTGATAATTAAAACCTCAACCAAGGGGTATTAATGACCTGATTGTAGAGTATGGTTTAGTCGAGAATTGACAATTTTCCAATTAATATTTTTAAAGAAAACATCAATATATGCACCACGATTAGCTTTGTGATCTAAAAAGAAAGCATGTTCCCAAGTATCTAAAACAAGAACTGGGACATGATTTAAAGGAAAACCAATGTGATGTTCCATAATTTGAATATTTTTTAATTTTTTTGTGACTGTTTCATAACAAGTGAGAACCCATCCAGGAACAGCAAGACCGGTTGCTTTTGCGTCGGTTTTCCAATTTTCAAAGGACCCAAAAGATTGAAGAACTAATTCGTTGAATTGTGCAGATGGTTCGCCTTCACCAATAAGATTTTCAAAATAAAGTTCGTGCAAGTAGGAACCCATATATGGAACCGCATATCGTCTTTTTAATTCTGCATATTCACCGAAGCTATAATTAGTTAAAGATTTATCTGTTTTTTCAAGCTTTTCTTCGATTTCATTTAATTTTTTTACGTATCCTTCGTACAATCCGAAATGAGCTTCTAATTGTGGGTCTGAAATTCCATGTAGTTTACCTAATAAATTTTTGTAACTTTTAATTTCTTTTGTCATAGAAAATCCTTTTTAAATAAAATAGAATAAATCGAAACAGGATTTGCAGAGTAGCATTTTTGAATTGTTCACTCAATTCTTAAGTTTAAATTTTGAGATCAAAAAAATTTGATTTTGTTACTTTATTGATTTTTGAGATTCACATATCATTTCTAAAATTGCCAATCGATGAGTCAAACAATTTAATATTTCTTTAGATTCAATATATATTTCTATTATAGTGCTTTCAAAATAAGGGTCGTTTTTATTATTTTCAGAAATTAAGAATGATTTGTAGAATGAAAAAAAAGATTTTTTAAGCTTTGGATATTCTTTTTCAATTTCTTGAAGGTTGGATTTCCAATGAATAATTGCATCAATAGTCATTGAAATGTGTGAATTTAATTCATTACGTGCAAGATCTTGCATAAGATTTGAAATATGGAATGAAGAAAATAGTAAGGGAGCCTTTTTTGTTGAATAAATTTCATTTTTTAAATG
>CANJMU010000086.1 GCA_947475135.1 Silvanigrellaceae bacterium | reverse complement strand
TCTTTTTGTAATTCTTTTTGATGATAAAGCAACTTGGCAACGCATTCTAATGTTTCATATTCCAGTTTTTCCTGACTTTTCATTGTGACGTTAACTCCTGTGAGGATTTGAAATGGAATATTTTTTTTATGATGGGGTGTAAGGTTTCATAAACATGATTTTTCATGTTTTGATTTTCAAGGTCTTTGTTTGATAAATCTCCTTCAAATTGAAGATTTTTTCCTATAATTTTAAATTTATCATTTTCTTGAATTTCTATTTTTAATTCTAATGGCTTTAATAATTCGTTGAACATTTCGAGCGATTGCGATCGGTTGTTCATCAGGGATAGTTTGACAAAAGCCTGGCTTGTCACAGAGATCAACTTTTGTTCCAGCTCAGGATTGATGGGGAGTGTTTGTTCTGGGGTTTCCGTTTTTGGTTCCTCTGCCGCTTTCACTTCTTCTGTGAGAATAGGGGCTTCTTGGATCTTCATTTCTTCTATGACTTTGATTTCTTCTTGGGGGGCGGTGGGTTCTGTAACCTTTGGGTCTTCGATTTTCAAGAGCTCTGGATCTACATTTCCGCTACTCCCATCAATAAATTCAAAGACAGGGGTGCTTGTTTGTGTTGTTTCATTTTTGATTTCTATTTTTTCATCTGTTACTTTAGTGTCAAGTTGTGGGGCCAGGCTTTCCGGAAGTTTGGCATCGGAAGTTGGTGTTTGCATTGTATGAAGGACATCCCGACTTTTTTTTATGGAAAGCACAAAATCTTCTTTAACCCAATCCACGTAGGAATCTTGATAACGAACACCACCAATGACTCCTCTTGATTTGTCAATATTGGTCGATAACTTTAATTCAGAAAGAGAAACATCATAAATTTTTGTGAGCCCTTGGGTTAATTGAAAAACTGTTGCGCACACGGGTGAAATTTTTTGTCCTAAAAAGAAACTGAGTTGAGTTAGTGTTCCTTTGTCCAAAGGATCTTCGACAGCCACATAAAGTCGATTGTTTTTTTCGCCAAGTCCAAAGCAACTATAATGGAGGGCAAGGTCTTTAGGAATCAAATCACGGTGGGATTTTCCAAGAAGCTGTAATGAACTTTCCTTTAAAATATCAAAGCGAAAATATCTTTGAAAGTAACCTTGAATTTGTTCGGGAGATGCAATATTGAGTGATCTTAGAAGTCTGACAGGTTTTTCATTCAGGTTACGACAGATGTTTCGAAATGCTACGGCTTCTTCGGTCGTCATCAATCCGTCTCGATGTAAAATCTTAAGCAAATTTGACATGAAAATGTCTACCTTTCTTTATCTTGTCTTGTGTTTCTTTAAACTGATTTTATATTGAATTGATAAGATGAAAAATATATTTATTTTGACAAGGCAAAAATTATGAACAAAACTGAATTAGCTTCCGAGCGTAAAAATCAAATTATATTGGCAACGATTGAATGCATGAGTCGATTTGGCTATCACAACTTTTCCATGCAAGATGTTGCACGTGTTGCTGATGTTTCTAAAGGAATTATTCATTATTACTTTATGAACAAAGAAGATCTCATGATGACGGTTCTTAATAAAGTGAG
Source organism: Silvanigrellaceae bacterium (assembly GCA_947475135.1). The sequence continues at coordinate 3,159 of CANJMU010000086.1, read as the reverse complement.
CGGAGATATTGAAGAATTGCTTCTTTCTACGGAATCTAGTTCCGATCCTGTGACGCGTTTATCCAATGCAATTTGGTTATGTTCCAGTATTGTGCAAACAAAAAGAGAATATTATAAAATTAATATGGATTTTTGGACTCAGATTGATCAAAAGGAAAATGTCAAAAAACAGATCGCCTTTCACTATGATAAATTTAGAAAAGTGCTTGGAAATATCATTCAACAGGGCATGACTCTTGGCGTTTTTAGAGCAGGGAACCCGGAACAATATGCCTGTGTCATCCTTGCTATGATTGATGGAATTGCACTTCAGTGGCTTTTTGATGAAACGATTTTTCATTATGATGAGATTATCAAAAACTGTGAAAGTGCAGTGATGTCATTTTTAAAAATAAAAGGCTGATCATTGAAAATAAATCTTTTTTCTAATCCAGGTTTTAAAGCGACTCAAGTGAGAGTCGGTGCAGTGTGCGCACTGGTTATTCTTCATCTCTTGATGATGTCTCAATTGAGTTTTGCAAAAGTTTTAAATCCTTTTCAGAAAAAAAGTACTTTTATTTGTTACAATAAATCAAACGTTGTTTCCCGGGAAAATTTCATTAAAATTTTTAAAGACACAAATTTTTATATTAATGACATTCGCTATAATGGGCTCTATCGTACTTCTTCTGAAAAAATAAAATCGGCAGATGTTTTACAAAAAAATTTTATATTTAACGTTCGCGATCTTGATAGTACATTAGAAAAATATGAAGAATTAGGCATTTTTGAAGATATTACGCCTTGTTTTAATCTCAACTTTGAATTCAAAAAAATGGACGTTTATTATACATTTAATGAAGCTTGGACAATTATTCCTTATATGGGCCTCAGTTTTGGTGGTGGGAGTCAAATTTTTACAATTGGACTGATTGATACTAATTTTTTAAAAACTGCGCGTTACTTTAACTATAATTTTATTTGTAAAAATTCACTATGTTCCTCGAATGTTTTGTTTGAAAATAAGCATTTTTTGGAAGAGAAAAGCACCATAGGATTTGCTGTTAAAAAAATAACAAAATATAATGTTTTTTATGATGAGGATAAAAATATTGTTGGAAATTTCATCAGTTCTATTGATTTTCTGCAATTAAAATTTCTATGGAAATTCACTTCATTTATTTACAGCGGACTTGGTCTTGAATATAAAAACACACAAACTTTCTTAAATGCTCTTTCGCAGGATCAAATAGATTTTAATTCCAAAAATAATTACAAAGTTCCTTCAAATTCAAAAGATAGTGGAACGCAGATTTATTTAACCCTAGGAAAAATTAAGACGACAAAGTGGGTTTCGAATGGAGCGCGTCTTGAGATGAATACAACGTTGCATCCAAGTTTTTTAAACACGGAAAAGAAAAATTATTCAGATTTTTATTTGACGGGACTTTATTATTTAGATCGTGTGCCATGGTTGCCGATTCGTCTTGTCAACGAATCGAATTTAGCTTTTCGTCTTGTCTTGAATTCAACAGGGAGTTCTTTGGATTCTAATAATTTTTATATTGGTGGACTCGATAAGGTCAGAGGCTTTGTCGATAACGCTTTTTCTGGGAAAACGATTCTTTATGGAAATGCTGAAGTTCGCATCAACTCGATCGTCACAAGTCGTGGTTTTTTACAAAATGTCTTTTTTTATGATCAAGGATTTGTTTCTAACAAGATTTCAGATATTTTTTCAACGAAAACAAAACCGACAAGCCTTGGCCTAGGAATTCGACTAATTCCTCAGTTTCTCAGTCAAATTGCAATCAGAATGGATTATGGTTTTGGAATTTATCCGTATTCAAACAGTGGTCTTAGTTTTGGTTTTACGCAGTTTTTTTAAACAGACTTTTTTGTAGAATTTTAGACTGATTTTATTTCAAACTAAACACTCAAGTCTATTTTATTCTTTTGTATTTTTTTGATGATCTTGAAGTTCTTTCAATCTGTCTTCGGTCGTTTGAGGTGGTTTTTTTTGTTGGTTATTTTTCATTATTTTCTCTGGTTTTTCTTCAATTCTTTTTTGAGGCAATTCTTCTTCTTTTTTCTTATTGTCTTCGCTTGAAAAATTATAACCAAAGTTCAGAAGAAACACGCTTGTGCCGCTTTCCCCTTGTTTTTGTGCCTGCATCTGTTGCAAAAGCGTTCCGATAGAAAATCTTTTATAAATAATATCCATCCCAAAACTTGTCGAAGATGTACTTGGTATTTCAGCGCTTATTGAAGTTGTTTTTGCAGCAGAATTACCCAGGGACGCTTGTTAAAGTCGACGAACCAGAGGTCGTGCTAGCCATAAAAAAGGGGCTGAGTCTAATGTCATGACCCATATTGATATCTGCTTGAGCACCAAATAAACCTCCCGTCGTCGTCGATAAAATGGTGAGAGTGCTTGTATAACCAGTATAGGCTTGGCCTACATTCGAATATCCAAATGGAACTATCAGACTATAAGGGGTTGTGATTGTCATATTATTGAAAGAAAAATTCGGACCTGCAAATAAAATAAGACCAAAAGAGTTTGTATGAAGTGCCTGAATTTCCAGATTAGTCCCCATGCTCATCCCATACATCGAAACTTGTCCTTTACCATCTACCCGATAAATATATGGTGTAATCTTATTGCTACTAATGCTTAAGGATAAAGGTGGAATTCCTGGCATTGTCCCGGACAGACCATTGAGACCAAGGAATCCATCGAATGCAAAGAAGTTTGAAAATGCATACCGCCCTTTGACGTCTGCAAATATACCGGAAAGACTCAATTGGTCCGCTGTGATGCTGACAAGGTTGATTTCCCCTCGAGCATCATACCGGTTAGGATCAAAGTACGGATAGGGTATTGGTGATGGTTGAATGCTAAAGCTATTCTGACTCTCTGCGGTTATTTTTATTTGAAAAAAAGTACAAAAGAATAAGAACAAAGTAACATTTATTTTTGTGATGGATTTCATAAATATCTCCTATCTGAATAGAATAGGAGATTTCAATTCTAAAAATTTTTTTGATCGTCAGAGTATTTGTTTTATAGGAAATATTTTCTTTCGTCTTTTTTCAAAGGACTTTTTTGAAATTGTAGGGATGAGTAAAATGATAAAGTTCCCTTAAACTGTCACTTCCCCGACATAAGGTAAATTT
>CANJMU010000085.1 GCA_947475135.1 Silvanigrellaceae bacterium | reverse complement strand
TTTGCCTTTACTCCCAAATCAAAATTTATTTTCTACAAAAAATGTATTTGTTTGTTGTGAACAGGACAATTTGATTTATCAATACGAAATTTTATTGTCCAACAAAAATATGTCGACAGATCATTCCCATCAAAAACCATTAGGAAACACTGCAAAAGCTTTGGTAAAATTCATTCAAACCAAAGAGTTTTATCAAAAAGAAGAAGCCTCTTTTTTATCTAACAGCACAAAATCTTGGATGGAATTAAAAAATTTACAGGGAAATTTCTCCCTGACAAATAGTTTGCTAGGACGGGATCAATTTTCGTGGATGCTCGCTTACAATCCACCAAAAAATCCTATTCAACTGCAAATGCACAACGGAGGAATTGACGGACCTCCTACAGTGGCAGAGCGATTTCTTCCCGCTGAACCAAAAACCCCATTAAAACCAGTTCCTGCTAGTTGGATTGAAAACTATTTTGGAGTAGATGGAATTACCGTGAGACGTGCGACAGATGAACAAATGAGTGATTCGATGGTTTCTAGAACAAGCGGAAGCGACAGTGTCATTCTTTATGGTTCTATGGACTCGGCCTTTCGAGATCTTTGTACAGAAAATTCTTTCAGGGAATCAGGCCTGAACACCGTGAAACAATCCTTCATCACTCTTCTTACAGACGATCCCGGAACAGGTCCCGAATTTAAAAAACTTGTTGATTCTATTGAAAATAAAAATCCCTTAAAAGGAATTTATTTTAACAAACAAGTCTTTATTGGCTCACCAGATTTTCGCACGGACCTGTGGATACGCGTCCTCTTTAAACTTTCGGAAAGACAGAGTACAAGAGCCTTAAAATCAGGCTATGTGAAATTAGAATTTATTATAAATTCTCATGCTGATCCAAAAACACTATCTCTCATCTCAGGTTTTACTGTGACTGAATTTGTACTCCCGCCAAGAATGGATGTATCCTTTTTTTAAGAAAATATTTTTTTAAAAAAGGATACCAATGGATGAAACAATTTTTTGGTTCGCTCGTACTCTTTGTTGTTCTTGTTCTCATTATTTTTTTGATTGCTTTTCAGGGAAGGGTCAAGGAGTACTTTCACTTGAATAAGGTAACAATAACACCACTTGCAATTAAATATGATGTTGGAATCACAATTGATGATTTGCCCGCCGCGGGCGATAACCCAACGTTCACAACTCGGACAGAAATTGCAAAAAAAATTATTCAAACCTTGAAGGATTATGATATTCCTGACCCCTACGGTTTTTCCATAGGAGTTTTGATTCAAGAACAATCTGAACGTTATGAAATTATGAAAATGTGGGCCGATGCTAACTATAAAATAGGAAATCACACGTTTCATCATTATGATTACACAAATATCCCTTCCAAAGAATTCATTCAAGATATTGAAATGAACGAAGCGTGGCTAACTGATTATGCAAAAACAATTCAAGAATTAAAGGTCTTTCGATTTCCTTATTTATCGGAAGGAAATACGTTAGAAAAAAGATATGAAGTTCGCTCTTATTTAAAAAAAAGAAATTATAAAATTGCACAAGTGACATTAGAGACCTTTGACTGGAATTTTAATGAAGCCTACGTTCGTTGCATGAACCAAGGAAATAAAATAGAGGCCCAAAAAGTTGTGGATTTGTATTTAAGTGATTTTGAAAAAAATATTCAGTACTCAACTCATTTACCAAAATTTTTATATGGCAATAAAGTTCATATTCCACAGATTTTATTATTGCATTTTAATCTGTTGACTGCAGATACACTCCATCTTATTTTTGATAAACTTTTGGCTGATGGTTTTGCCTTTCACCCGGCTTTACAGGAAATCAATGATCCTTTGTTTCAAGAAGACCCTGCAGTTCCAATGGCCGTGGGATCTCTTTTTTACAATCAAATTAGCCTCAGCCGTAAATTAAACTACGATGAATACAAATCTCCCCTCCTTCCAAAGGCAGATTTATTAGATCCCCTGTGTGCCAATAAATCAGGAAAAAGTTCCGCTTCCAACTATCAATTCAGTTCTGAAGTCCACTATAATAATTAGTCATTTCTAAAATTTTTTAAAACATAAAATTTGCTTGCAAACCAAATTGATTAGAATACCAACGACTGAGTGAAGATTCCGAGTATATTCTTGTATAACTCAGTTTAAAATTTGATTTATTGCGATCAAAAAAGGCAAGCCCGCAATTCAAATAATAACCGTAACCCCAAATCGCATTGTCTCCGTCATATTGGGCATTCAGACTTCCCCCAGCAAAAAAACTGACAACCCCAAAAAGTGGAACATTTGCGTCTAAGCGCGGTCCAAAGCTGTAGTAATTTGTTGGTGACCAGTAGTTGACTTCTGTGTGGTTAAAACTCAGCTTATTTGCGCCTAGACCTAGCCAAAACCATGGTCTATCCAAAGAAAGGCCGTACATGACTTCAAAATCTTGTTCATTCTTAAAATTGCCATCCGAAAAATAGGTAAAATCAAACTTCCCCTTCACACGCAAGTTAGGTTTTAGATAATAACCAAGGTGCCCATAAAGTGAATGATAGACTAAAAAATCTGTTGACGGCCTAGGCGGCCTTAAAGTCAGAACAGTCAGATCCCGAGCAAACCCAAACTGACCAAAAACCCCGTCAGATACACTGAATTCATCTTTCAAAGCTCCAACAAAAATCAAATCATTTTTAGAATTTTTTGTTTCTTCCATATAATGAAACCCCCACGTGCCTTCCAGAATATTTTCTGGGGAAGATTTGTAGGCCAGTAAACTCATCAGGCGAATTGCAGAGTAATCAACATTTGGTGCTGTTCCAGTTAATAAATGAAGATTCAGTCCAAAATCTAATGCACTGTTGGCCTCATTTTCATAAGGATTTCCCAAATCCCGGCGATGATCTCGATAATTTAAATCCCAGTCATATTGTCGTATTTCATCGTAAGTTGTCGAATAAACCCCTTCTGCAGTGAGAATAGATTTTTCTTTGGCAGAAACACTTGAATTGTTACAAGTTAACAATAAGTAAACAAATATTTTTAAGAGAGAGCGAAATGACGGAACTAAAAAAATAGGTTTATGAAGAAGATCTAATTTTTTATTCATTCTTAGATTCCATGGATAGTTGAAGAGCAGATGACTTTTTAATATTTTGAATTTTAATTTCAACAGAGGACTTATTCTGTTCTAAAATAACATTATCAGGTCCCTTAGAAAAAACAAATTTTTTTGAGCGAGGGACATCGAGGTAAAGGGATACATTTTCCAAATCTACAGAACTTTTATTATTCATTTTAAAATAAAAAGTTCCATTTCCAGAATCTTTTGTTTCTTCGTTTAATGTCAATGAAAAGTTATAATTTCGAATCAAATAATTTCTTAATTCCGAGGAATTGATCACATGCACATTTTTTTCTTTTAATTTTTTAATCAAAAGGTCCAAAATTTCTGGTTTTGGAAAAAAATTATCCCCAATAGTAAAATACAAAGGACGATTCAACAAAATAGATTCGGACTTCATTTTTTCAAATTCTTCCTCGAAAGCATCCACATAGGCCCCTGTATAACTAAATTTATTATCAAACTCGCCATTTGCAATTTTCGGATAAAAAATAAAATCTTGCTTACCATAAGTAAATGTTTCTGGATAATAAGGATATTGGGATCTGTAAACATAATTCAAATGATTTGTGATTGCTGCATAAAGAATAGAATCATCAAATTCTTCTTCGGATGATTGAAGACCATAGACTTTTTTAGCAAAAAATTCCTCTAGATTTATACGAGCACTTTCAATTTTGAAAAAATCATTTCTGTTGATTTCATCTTTCTTTTTATTCAATTTACCTGCACCATTTGAATCATAATAAATACCAAGTTCATAATTATTGATATCATTTTTTATAATTTGAAACTTTTTTATAATTTGAAACATTTCTTTTACATTTTGAACCTGATCAACTTTGGTAAAAAAAGTAAAGGAAAAATTATTTTTCATAAATGCGCTGGCCAGATCTTCTGCTTTTTTAACATCATCAACAGGACCAATATTCAGCACAACATGATAATCTTTTGGTGCGGGCAAAACATTCCATTTATAAATAGGAATTTCACTTAAATAAGAAAGTAATGTTAAAAGAATTTGTTCTTCATAAAAAAAACTTTCAGGATCGGAACCCCTCAGCTCACCTTCCCAATTTTTAGGATCAAAAGAAATCCAACCAAGCCGACGATCTTTTTCTGTGTTGATAAAACCTCTTGAAATTGTTTTTTTGAGATTTGCATTAAAGTAACGCAAACGACCTTCATAGTTGGACTCAAAAGCTATAGGAATGGCATTTGCATTGATTTTTTCTGCACAAAAATTCTTTTTTTGAAAAAATTCATTGCTTTGAAAACCCATTGGGACACTCCAAAACGGAGCGACATTGACAGCAAATGTTGTCGAATAATCAGCTCCTTGGGGGCAGTTTTTAAATTTAATTCCTAATAAATTTTCTGCAAAAGTGTTTTGAATGTTACTTTGTTGCTCCTTGTAAGTCATTCCAACAATCCCAGAAAACAATAAACTTATTTTTGTTTCGTTTTTAAGTTTTTCTATTTTTGTTTTTTCATTTTCTGTTAAGTTATCTATATTTGAAAAAATAAAAAGATCTTCGTTGGAAAGTCCAGAAAACCCAGAAACTGTCACAGGAATTTGAAAACTTTGAAAAAACTGAAGCCATCTTTTTTG
>CANJMU010000084.1 GCA_947475135.1 Silvanigrellaceae bacterium | reverse complement strand
TGAATTTTCCTAAAATCAGGCCCTCCATACAGCCATGCCTGCATGCGCCTTGATAGTTATTTAGGTCCAAAAGTCTGGGAATGTTTTATAACGAATTTGGACGGCCTAGAACAACAGTCTATTCAAAACAAAGGTAAAGATATTAAAAATATTACACTAGAGTATTTATTTGATTATGAATCCGCTCGTGATGCCATAACAAAAGAATTCTATAATACTTTTAAAAAACAATATAGTAATGGCGAAAGAGAAAGTGATTTATGCGATTTTCTAAATAAGAATTTTGACAATTTTATCTCTGATAATTATGATGATATTTTAAAATTTGTTAAAACTAATAGTGAGCAAAAAAATATAAAATATTTAAAATTTGTTGAGAACATTTTTAATGATGAAGATAATTTCAAAATATTTAAATCAATTAGAACTAAACATTTTTTCGATATTAACAGATATAAATCAATATTAGTAAAATACGATGGTAAAGACATTCAACATGCTTCTTTTGGTCAAAAATGTACTGCTGTTATTGTTATAATGATTTTATTTGGTAATTATCCTCTTATTATCGATGAACCTGAATCACATTTAGACAGTTCATTGATTGCTAATTATCTTGTTCCATTAATTCAAAATAAAAAAAATGATAGGCAAATTATTTTTGCCACACATAATGCTAATTTTGTTATTAACGGTGATGCTGAAAAAATTTTTATACTGAAGAATGATTCTGGTGTTACTGAAATTATTGAAACTACAATTGAAAATGTGGAAAATCGTCCTGATCTCTTAAAACTAGAGGGTGGAAAAGAAGCCTTTGAGAAGCGAGGTGAAAAATTAAATATTAATAAACTTAAGTAATAACAGGACACCAAAGCCACACCCCCCTTAACTTAAAACAAGAATTACGGTTATAGTTATTTATTTTTGTTTTAATTATATAAGTTTGGTTTTTTTGAGCAAGCCCCAGCCTGGGGCGCTTTTTAAAAAATATTGTTTAGTATCAAGCACTAATTGAATTTTGTAATCTAAAAACCCTGCTAGATAAGGTTTTTATTTAAATCAATTTATAATTTGTGCCATAAGTCATAAATTGTTACCTGATTTGGCAGCTTGATTTTGGCATGCGTTTTGGCACAGAGTTATCCTTATTTTTTGGATAAATATTTTCTTTTTTCAGCACCGGCATAAACCTTGTTTTTTGACAGAAAATGAATCTTAAAACGTCAAAGCTTAAAATTAATGCATAAATAAAATTATTATTGTATTTAAAAGAAAACTTTAGAAAAGTGACCCAGCCTGGGGCTTGCTCAAAAAAACCCAAACTGAGGCGCTGAGTGAACAAGAGCTTGAAAGTGATCTTAACCCATCTCCAAAACGCCTCTGAGAACGCCATAAAGGCCTCATTTTTGAAAGAAGATTACACCGCCTACCTTCATTATGGAATTTCTCTCACTCTTGCCACAATGGGCATATGCGTGAGTGAACTCATTGCACTCAAAAAACGAGATCTCATTCCTTGTGGCGATTATTACAAATTGCATCTTACGCTTAAAGGAGATGTGGAACATGCTCCACTGGTTCCAAAATATTTATCTGATTTTTTGCTCCATTTTATACAAATATGCAAACCATTTTTAAAAGAAGATGACTTTATTTTTACCACATTTGTATTTATAAATAAAGCAATTTACCGTGAATATGTGAGTGAAATTATCTCTAAAATAGCAAAAAAATGCGGTGTTGGGAAAAAAATTTCAGCCCATTCTCTTCGTGCAACAGCGGCATCCTTATTACATATAAATTGAGTTCCCACTGAGAAAATTAAAGATCTTCTTGGCCATCAAAATATTATGCCGACCATGATGTACATTCGAAAAACAGATGAAGAACAAGAAAGTGCCCCTCTTAAAAATCCAATTGACAAATATATTCATAGGAATTTTATATTAATTCAATATTTGTTCTTAATTTATCAGAAAAATACTTTAATTGCATTTTTTCGAACATATCAACAAATTCAAGTGCTGTTATTGGAGGGTTTTTTAAATATTTTCGCTGCTTTTGAACCGCTTTAATAACCTTTGAGTTTGATAAATTAAATAAATGACAAACAAAATCATCGGGATGATATACTGAAATATGATATTTATCTAAAATAATCTTTGGAAAATCTCCAATATTGTAAGTCACTATCATGGATGCATGACTGGCTATTGCTGCTGCAACAACATGCCTGTCATCTTTATCTTTCAAGTCAATTGTTGGTATTAAATGCGAATAATCCTCTACCAAACAATCAAGCACATGCGAATTCATAAGATCTCGTGTTCTCTCTAGCTGTGACAAAGTTAAATCTTTTCTATTTTTGAGGAGATTTCTTATCCACTCCTGATGAATTTCATTCGTCCATTTCGCTCTAAACAGATCTGTTGTTGCCAAATGCATGAGAAGATCCCGAAGTGGAGCTGGATAAAGAACGCAAGCGTCAAAAACTGCAATTAGCTTGCTCATTTTTCATATCCCATTTTGAGATCTTGTGCCTGCTGCGCTAATTCTTCTAATGCTTTTTCTCTATTTTCCATCATTAATTTTTTGTAACGAATTAAATCAGATATTTGTATTCTTCTATGTTTCCCAACTTTTCGAAATGGCATAGCCCCTTGTTCCAATATTTTCACCAAAAAGGGTCTTGAAACATTTAAATATTCCGCTGCTTCTTGAGTTGTTAATTCAGCTTGTGTAGAGACAAGGGATACAGTTCTGCCCTCGGAAACCTGTGAAAATATTTCAACAAGCATCTGATAAACTTGATCCGGTATTTCAATCGATTCTTGTGATTTATCTTCAGCAATAATATTTAAAGAAACTCTTTTTGTTTTATTAAAATGAGAAAGCTTCTTACTTGCAACTCTAGTCATCTCAGAGTCACTTTCACTCGGAACCAAAGTCGTTGAATTAAAACCTTCTATAATTTGCATAATCATCCCCTCTCATTCCCAGTATCCCATATATTCGAAATAAATGCAATAAAAGAAATATTCGAATTTACCACTTTTCGTCTAATTTGGCAGAATCTTGAATAAAATTGAACCTGTGCCGCCACAAATGTCATCTATGGATAAATCTCAGCCGGCACAGGTTTACGGGGGGACGCTTTGAGTGAATCAAAGGAGCGCTTGCGCAACTCTTGATTGCACCAAAGCAGGGGGTCGATAAAACCCCCTTTGAAAAAACCACGCCATCATTGCGATCCTTGTTTATTTTCACTCGAGCAATTTGTTCCTTGATGAAAAAACAATTGCCATTTGCCTTTCGAGCATTTCCATACTGAGCTGCGTAAAGAGAATACTTCACCATTTTTAACCGCAAGATAATTTGCCAAAATAACCTCATTTGAAAGATGACTTATCTTAAAGTTTTTTAGCATGAAATGAACATCAACTTCTTTAGAAAGTGCATTGATAATTTCTGTTTTATTGAAGGTAAGACCTGAGCTTGAAAATTCTGTAAATTCATCCGCAATAAGTTCATTCAAATCAGACTGCGATTGTCTCACAAATGGTTCCAATAGCTTTTCTTCTAAGCTCATAATATGTTTTAAAAGGTGCAAATTTTTCCTCCTTTCTTAAAATTCTTAGCTAATAGCTACAATAACTATGTTAAAGAATCGAATTTCTTCTATCAAATTATCGGTTATGGATATATATTAACTCTGACTATTTGATAAAATATTAAAATTTCTTCCATAAAAACACTTATAAAAATAAGAATTATTGACAGTATATTTCAATTAAATATTTATAACTGATTTGAAATATGTCTATCATAAAATTTCGACTTTCTCTTCGGGTTTAACGTTATATTTCCCGATTTTTTAACTTAAATTATTTCCATATTTAACCGATATATGCAATTTAATTGTATTTCTCCTACTCATATGACGAATTGAAAGCCTAAAGAATAAAATTCAACCCAATTTTTGATTCAAAAATCAACATGATGTCTCTTCGGGTTTAACACTACAATTCTCAGATCGTGCTGTCATCTCTTCGGGTTTAACACTACGTTTCTTCGGGTTTAACACTATGTCTCTTCGGGTTTAACACTACGTTTCTTCGGGTTTAACACTACGTTTCTTCGGGTTTAACACTACGTTTCTTCGGGTTTAACACTTCGCGTCTTCGGGTTTAACAAAATTTTCTTCGGGTTTAACACTATGTCTCTTCGGGTTTAACACTAAAAAAAAATTGATTTTATTCATATGTTAGTAAGATAACTTTACCCTAGAGTCCTTATAGAGACCTATAGAGGCCGTTAGAGGCCTCTATAGGTCTCATAGAGATTCAGACACGGGGTTTTCAAGACCCCGTGTCTGAATCTCTATGAAAAGAAAAATGTGTGGGGCGCCAACGAGCAAAAAATAATTGCTACATATAGTGGCGATGTGGGCCTAAAAATTAAAATAACCCTTTAATATCAAGCTACGATCAATTTAATAAAAATCTTGTTGCATTATTCGGAATAAATCGGTATTATTTGCAGGTCATGAAAGGACACTAAAATGCGACGCCTGACTTTAAAAATATCACTTCTAACAATTCTGTTTGCAAACCAAGCAATGCCACAAAGCATAACTTATTTTTCAAAAGACATACTACTCGTTTCTAGTTTCATTTTTGAATAAGATCCTTTATACATCATGGTTTTTCTGCATTTAAATGATTTAATAAATTTCTCTCAAAAAATGTATTATTTAATTACT
>CANJMU010000083.1 GCA_947475135.1 Silvanigrellaceae bacterium | reverse complement strand
GTCCTATTTTTTCTGAAATTGGACAAGCTACATTAAATTATTTAAATTCCACAGGAGTCTTAAATTTAGAGTATTATCCAAATTCATATCTCAAAAGAAAAGAATCCGCGGTAACATACAATGATTAAGCAAGAACTAGAAATCACCTCTCATCAATGGAAAAAAATATTCCCAAATCACAAAAAAATAAATTTTAAAAAAATTTTTGTTATTTTTCATTCTGATAAAATAAATTCTTTTATAAATTCCAAAAAAAAATTCGTCTACTTTTGTCGTAAGGGAACAAAATTTAACGGACATCAATTTGCAAAAACAATTTTAGATTCTCAAAATTTTATAGTTGCTGATAAAAAAGAACTAACCTCTTGCTTTAGTGAAAATAAACTTCCTGCACATTATTCAAATTTTATTTTTTTTACAAAAGATATTGAAAAAAAGTTAAATAAAACTTTAGAAATTGCTTTTCATTTAAAAAACAAAGATTTTAAATTTATTGCCATAACAGGTACCAATGGAAAAACATCTACAGTACAAATAACTTCCCAATTATTAAATCACTTAACAAAACAAAAAATTTTAAATTTAGGAACGCTTGGGGCTTGTATTGGTCATAAAAAATTACCAATATCACACGTAACAATGCCAGATTTCCCATCACTTTGTGAAACATTAAACTTATATAAAAATAACTACAAATCAAAATATGTGATTATGGAAGCAACTTCACATGGTTTGAAAGAGAATCGATTTGGTAATTTCAAAGTTCATTATGCTGGATTCACAAACTTAACTCAAGATCATTTAGACTATCATAAGACTATGGATGATTATAAAAAATCAAAACTATTATTATTTAAAAAATATATGTTTAAAAATTCCTCCGTTGTAATTGAGAGAGAAAGTAATGGAAATGAAAATTTTTGGAAAACCTGCGTCAATAATTCAAATATAAAAAATTTAATTGCTTTACTAAATATTGAAAATTTAAATAATTTCGATACTTTTCTTTCTGATTGTAAATTAAATAAAAAAATTGATTATTTATTTTTAAAAAATTCTCAACATACAATAAGAGGATCCCAGGGAAAATTAATTTTCTATAAAAAAAATGTTCTGAAATTTAAAAAATCCGACTTAGAAAAAATCTCTACTTTAAAAAATAAAATCAACGATTTCATATCATATGGTTTTCATAAAAATAATAGAGAACTTCCTTTAAATGAAAATACAATTTTAATTCATTTTTTAAAAAAATATTTTAAAAAAAGTGAATACAAAATAGATTTTCCTCTTCTAGGAAAATTTCAATGTGAAAATATTCTTATTGCTATTGGATATTGTATTCAATTAAAATTTTCACTTAGAGACATTATTTTTTACCTTAAAAAATTAAAACCAATCGATGGTCGATTAGAAATCGCCTATAAAAATCCATTAGTCTTAGTTGATTACGCCCATACACCAGACGCCTTGGAAAAATCATTGAAAACATGCAGGGAATTATTACCAGAAAATGGAAGATTAACCGTTGTTTTTGGATGCGGTGGAAATCGTGACGAATTAAAACGTCCACTCATGGGAAAAACATCCTCAGAACTGGCGGATATTTTATACATTACGTCTGATAATCCAAGAAGAGAAAATCCAAATAAAATTATTCAAGATATTTTAAAAGGAATTCCTATTTTAAAAGAAAAAATAATTCATATTGAACCTAATCGTGAAACATCAATAAAAATTGCATTAAAAAATAGCTTACAGACTGATATTATTTTAATAGCTGGTAAGGGACATGAAAATTATCAGGAAATTAATAATTTAAAAATTCCTTACAATGATATTGAAGTCGTTAAAAATTATTTCAAGGAGAATCATTAAATTCCATGTTGTATTTATTATTACTTAAATTAATCTCAAAAAATCCAAATTTTTCAAATTTAAAAGCGTTTACTTATCTTTCTAGTCGAGCCATATTGGCCTTGATTACCAGCATTCTATTATCTCGATTGCTTTATCCTAAAATGATACTTATTTTACGATCTTTAAAAGCAGGCCAACCTATTCGTGAATTAGGCTTTGAAGAACAAATGAAAAAAAAAGGCACACCGACCATGGGTGGTGTTGTTATTGTTTTTACATTACTTATAAGTAGTTTAATTTGGATGGATATCACAAACAAAAACTTTGTTACCTTATTAATTATAACATTAGGATTTTGTTTTGTTGGACTTCGAGATGATTATTTAAAAATAACGCAAAAAAACACCGACGGGCTTTCTAGTAAACATAAAATGTTTGGTTTGATAGTTGTTACTTTATTTGCAATTCTTTGGCATATATTTTCTTATAATAATTTTAACTTTTCATATTTTACATTTATAATTCATTCACATATCCATCTTCCTTTTATTAAAAATAAAACTTTTGAGTTAGGACATTTATATATTCCATTTATTATGCTTGTCATTATTGGTTCAAGCAATGCTGTCAACTTAACCGATGGTCTTGATGGACTTGCAATTGGACCAGTCATAACATGCACATTAACACTTTTAATTCTAAGTTACGTTACTGGAAATATTGTTGTTGCAAAATATCTGTACTATCATTACATCTCGGGTACTGGTGAAATCACTATATTTTTAGCATCACTTATTGGCTCATCACTTGGTTTTTTATGGTATAATTCTTATCCTGCCCAAATATTTATGGGTGACAGTGGAGCACTTTCATTGGGTGGAATTTTAGGCACCGTTGCAGTTATTACAGGGCACGAAATCTTACTTGTTTTAATGGGTGGAGTTTTTGTTGTTGAAGCCATCAGTGTTATTTTACAAGTTGGAAGTTTTAAAATGACAGGAAAAAGAATTTTTAAAATGGCACCGCTTCATCATCATTATCAAAAAATAGGTTATCCAGAACAAAAAATCGTCACACGAATTTGGATCATTAGTTTTATTTTTGCATTATTAAGTATATTAACACTTAAGATGAGATAATTATTATTATGAGTGAATATAGATTTTTAGTTGTAGGTGCAGGAAAATCAGGTCTATCTGCAGCATTATTCATTCATCAATTTAATTTTAAACTATTTATTTCTGATACAAATAAAATTTCAGAAAACACAAAAATTTTACTTAATTCTAAAAATATTCTTTATGAAGAATGTGGACATTCCTTTGATAAATTAAAAGAGTATACAACACTTGTTCTTTCTCCTGGTATTTTATCAAGTTCTCAAATTGTCCTAAAAGCAATGAATGCAGGTCTTTCCATTATCAATGAAATTGAACTCGCTCAAATATTTATTTCTAAATATTATCAATGTCATTTTAAATTAATTGCTATCACAGGAACAAATGGAAAAAGCACAACAACAAATTATTGTGCTCAACTCTTTGCAAAAGAAAATAAAAATTCTTTTGCTCTTGGTAATATTGGAACTTCTTTTTGCGAATGGCTTTTAAATATTGATAAAAAGTCTCAAGAAACATATATCATATCTTTAGAACTCAGCAGTTATCAATTAGAAAATATTTACACACTTCAACCAGATGTGACAGTTTTTTTAAATATTCAAAACGATCACCTGGCTAGATATGAAACTTTAGAAGAATATTTTAAAGCTAAATGGCGTCTTATTTTAATGACAAAAGAAACTGGAACCGCAATTCTTACATTTGATGTTTTAAAATTCGCCTTGCATATGGGTTTAGAAATCCCTTCATGTGAAATTATAATTTTATCTTTTAACAATTCACTTCCAATTGAAAAAATTAAAAATAAATTCAATTCAATTGAACATAAAAAAAATCATGAAAGTTTAAATCGAAAATTACCAACTCCTTTCTACAAAGAATTAAAGAATCAATCGGAATTTTTTTGGATTGAAAAATTAAATTTAAAAATTGCTACACTTAAAAAATTAGAAAAAAATAATTCTTATGAATTTTTATTTTTAAAAAATGACTCCTATCAAAAAATAATGATCGAAAATTCTTGCCTTCCTGGATTTCATAATGCCATGAATATTTCTTTTGCAAATTTAGCTGGACTTTCGTTAGATATCGTTGACGTTTCATCTATTATTTCCCAATGGGAAAGGATTCCACAACATATCAACATTTAGAGCATCGATTAGAAATTGTAGAAAATAATTTTTCAAAAAAACATAATATATTTTTTATCAACGACTCTAAAGCAACAAATATCGAAAGCACTTTAGTCGCTATTCAATCTTTTCCAAAAAATATATTACTTCTTTTAGGTGGCGATCCTAAAGGAGAAAGTTTTTTGCCTCTTGCAAAATATTTAGGTCATAATATTAAAAAAATTTATCCTTTTGGAAAAGCTTCTCAAAATATTATTCAGGATCTAGATCAAAAATCTGTTTATTTAAATCACTCTTCACAAAAAATGTTTCAAGCCTTTGAAAAGGCCGTTCAAGATGCTGAAAATGGTGATATTGTTTTACTATCACCAGCATGCGCAAGTTTTGATGAATTTCAAAATTTTGAGCATCGAGGAAAAGAGTTTAAAAAACAGGTTCATCAACTGAAAGATGACGCATGAAAATTTTAACAAAAAATTATAAATTTGAAAACGAAAATGAAAGTAAATGGGTCATGTATGGTGGAAATGTTTTATGGATTCCTGTTCTTGCACTAACAGGTTTTGGATTATTATTTGTTTATAGCGCTTCATCTATTTATTCCAAGGAACATTTTGGAACAGAATTTTATTTTGCAAAGAAACAGGCTATTTTTTTAATTCCAGCTTTT
>CANJMU010000082.1 GCA_947475135.1 Silvanigrellaceae bacterium | reverse complement strand
TATCGTCGGCGCAAAACGAACTCCTATTGGACGGTTTTTGGGTCAGCTGAAATCTTTTTCCGCACCTCAACTTGGGGCCTTTGCCATTTCAGAGGCCCTGCTTCAAAGCAAAGTTTCCTTAGACTGCGTTGATGAAGTTTATATGGGACAAGTTTTAACCGCAGGAAGTGGCCAAGCGCCTGCGCGTCAAAGTGCCCTTTTTGCAAAATTGCCCCACAAAGTTCCTTGCACCACTGTCAGCAAAGTCTGTGGAAGTGGTTTGATGTCCGTTATTTTAGGGTACCAGTCCATTCGAAATGGTGACTCCCAAATTGTTGTTGCTGGCGGCCAAGAATCTATGAGTCAATCTCCGTATTTGTTACCTAACGCTCGCGAAGGCTTGCGAATGGGAAATAAAAATTTTGTCGATAGCATGATCGTGGATGGTTTGTGGGACGTTTACAATCAAATTCACATGGGCACTTGTGCCGAACTTTGTGTCCAAGATTATCAAATAAGCCGCGCTGAACAAGATGAGTTTGCCCTAGAAAGTTACCGTCGGGCTCGCAAAGCAATCGAAGAAAAAAAATTCAAAAGCGAAATTGTCAACATCTCTGTTAAAAGCGGAAAAGAAAATTTGGTCATTGAAAATGATGAAGAACCTTTTGCAAGTGACTTAGCAAAAATTCCGTCTTTGAAACCGGCCTTTGATGCTCAAAATGGGACAATCACCGCAGGGAATGCTTCTAAAATTAATGATGGGGCTGCAGCACTTGTGTTAGCCAGTGAAGAAGCTGTTCATAAATATCAATTGAGCCCACTCGCCAAAATTATTCAATTTGGTCGTTTTGCTCAGGACCCAAAATATTTTACGACTGCACCTACCGGCGCTATCAAAAACGTGCTGGAAAAATCAAAATTACAAATTAGTGACATCGACCTTTTTGAAATCAATGAAGCTTTTGCAGCTGTTACTTTAGCGGCACAGAAAGATTTTCATTTATCCGCCGATAAGGTTAATGTGAAAGGTGGAGCTTGTGCGTTGGGTCATCCCTTAGGTGCTAGTGGTGCACGCATTTTAACCACACTGATTTATAATTTAAGAGATTTTCAGTGCAAAAAAGGCTTAGCTGCCCTATGCATTGGAGGCGGAGAAGCTTTATCTATGATTATTGAAAGTGTGTAACAAAAAAATATGAATTCAAATTCCAGACGAGATTTTCATAAGTTTTCCAAAAACCCATCGAGTAAAAGAAGGCCTTTTGAGAAAAATGAGGATGCAAAAAGTTTTAAAAATTCACCTGGTGAATCAGGCTCAGATCACAGAAGGAATTCAAATTCAGGAAATCCCAATTCCAGAAATGCAAATTCTCAGAATCCAAACCATCGCACCTACAAAAATTCAAATTTTAGTAGTTCAGATGCGCCTTTTTTAAGGAAACCTAAAAAAGAAATTCCAAGTTATGAAAGTGTGTTGATTCCTCGCCTAGGACAAGGTGGATTGAAAAATATTTCCTTAGATTTTCACAGTAAAATAAAGAATATTTTTGAAGGTAAAACCGAATCAAATTCACATCCAAGTTCAACCCCGAATTCACAAAAAAATTCAGACGAAAAAATCTATTATTCCCAAAGCGGCATGGCCTTAGATCCCTGGCAACACGAAGCTTATGAATCCTTGATGCAAGGATTTCACATTGTGATTGATGCTCCAACATCAGCAGGAAAAACAAGAATTATTGAAGCATATTTAATGGATAAAATAAAAAATGGTGCAAAATTAATTTATACCAGCCCCGTAAAAAGTTTAAGTAACGATAAGTACACAGAGTTCACAGAAAAATTTGGACGTGAAAATGTAGGCATCAACACTGGGGACTTTAAAGAAAATTTAGGTGCACCCATTATTTTAGCGACCTTGGAGACTTACCGAAACAGTTTATTAGGACTAGAGCCCGATATTTCGCGTCAATTGGTTGTGTTTGATGAATATCATTATTTGCAAGATTCCAGTCGTGGAAGTGCTTGGGAAGAAGCAATTATTTTAACGCCAAAAGCCTCGCAGATTGTGTTGTTGTCCGCCAGTGTTCCCAATTGCAGTGAATTTGCCCAGTGGATTTATTCGCTCACCGATCAACCGACAAAAGTGTTGCAAGTAACCCATCGTCCTGTTCCCTTAACGCACCTTGTTCACACGCAGCATGGGTGGGTTTTTGCCAGTGATTTGCATCTTACAAAAGATGAAGAACAAAATTTATTAGATATTAAATATAAAAAAGGCACCCGGATTCAAAATGTTTTAGAAGAGTTATTTTTGCCGCTGATGCAAATTTTAGATTATGATTTAGGGCCCATTGTTGTTTATGCAGCGCGCCGTGCAGATGTTGAAAATACAGCCGCATTGTTTGCTAAAAATATGAAAAATTTAAATAAAAAGTGGGACACTCAAAAGATTGAAGAGCGTGTCAAAAATTTACAAGGTTTTGAATATGTTCCCTTAGATTTGCAAAAATATATTTTGCGTTATGGCGTGGCTTATCATCATAGCGGAATGATTCCCCCTGGGCGGGTTGCGGTAGAAACTTTATTAAAAGAGGGGCTTTTGCTGATCTGTTTTGGAACCATGGGAATTAGTTTGGGTGTGAACTTTGCCGTCAGAAGTGCCATTATTTGTGACGAGGATCGTCCAGGTGAAAGCGGGGTTATGCAATACTCCAACTCGGAAATTTTGCAAATGCTGGGGCGCGCAGGGCGTCGTGGTCATGACAAAGAAGGCTTTTCATTGTGGATGAACATGGGCAAGTTTGTTTTACAAAAACCACGGCAGCGGGAAAATTGTACAAGTGCCCTGCGTTTTGACCCGACGACGATTTTAGGTTTATTGGGTCGTTACGAAGACATTTCAAAATTGAAACTTTTTTACGAGAAATCTTTTAATTTCCTTCATAAAAAAAATATTCATCACAGTAAAAAAAGTGTTTTAGAAAAAATTATTCAACATTTGCAAAAGAAAAAAGCTTTGCAGGAGTCTTCACCAACGCTGCTTGGGAGTATTGCCCGGTGTTTTCCCCAAAGTGGGGGGCTTGTCATTGCCCATTTTTTATCGACGGGGCAAATGAATGACGATAATTTTATGGATTTTTTACATGTCATTGCATGCTTTTGCTGCGCTCATTTCAAAGTAATTCCGCCAATTTATTCCAATCTAAGCTTAATTCATCAATCCAATGCGCAAAAATTAATTTCAGAATTTTACCCTTACGATCTTTTTCCCGATTTGTATGATGAGGTTTCTAGCTTTCGCGCACCCAATAAAACCATTGTGTTTCGTGAGTTTAACGAAAATGTGGGGTCTATTATTTTTCGTTGGTTGGATCCACACACCACATGGGAACAGGTCACGTCCGAACATACATCCAAATATTTCAGTGACGGCGATTGCATGAATGTCCTTTTTCGTTTTGCAACATTTTTACAAAGTTTTTCCAGGCTTGGTTTCTTTTCCCTAAAAATGGCCAAAGAATCGAAAAGACTTTGGAATATTTTGTTTCGTGAACCTTTAGATGCCCGCAACCGCTTGCTTGCGGAGGAAATTGAGGAAAAAGATACATGACCTGTGATCGGTGCGGTAGCCTGACCCACAACACAATAGATTGTCAATTGCAATCAAACTTTCGCAATCAAGCGAGTTTAGTTTCAGGAAATTGTCAGATTCCTCATTGTGGAAAGAGGTTGTTCAAGGGCTTTCGTCATACGTGTCGAAACTGCGCCAAGCGAGTTTGTAATACTCATTTTATGAGTGATGTGAAAATATGCACCGAATGTTTTCATCGCAGAGATTCTCCATCTTTTTCACAACCACAAACTATTTCGAATTCTTTATCGACTACAAGGAATGATTCTGTTCTCATCCGTAGTCATCATGCCACTGAAATGTCGCGAAAATATTTTTTTGTTCGATTCTATTTCCGCTTAACTTTAGGTTCGGGGGGATGGGTTGATCCGGCCTCTCATTTGAGCGGAAGGGAGCAGACCTGGCGATCGTTTCCTGCTTTTCCAACTGAAATTGAGCTTTGGAATGATTTTGAAAAAACTTCAAATAACCATCTGAAAATTGGGACAGAAATTGCTCGATGGATTTGGACAATTGGGGCCGGTTTGGCATTTGTCCTTGGTTTAACTGCTGCAATTGCATTGACTGGCGGTGGAGCCCTTGTCTTAATTCCACTGATTCTTCCTACATTAGGAAAATTATTGTTTGGTACGGTGGTTCGGAAGGGAATTACGGCGGCACTTGCAAATTACCGAGAACACAGTATTCAAAGTCGAGAAAAAATCTATTTTCAAATAGAAAGCAGAAAAGAGAATCAAGAACAGCTGCTTCAAAAGTTGGTGACCATTGAGGGGGAGGGTGATTTTCCATTGAACCTTTCTGACAACGTAGGGACAGCGCGGATCGATTTGAGACAAGAAACTATTGATCCTTTGGATGAAGCCATTAGAAGCTCTTATTCTCAAAAAAGAGAAGCGAATGCTTTATTTGGCGCGGACCTCATCGAAGAGGAAGATTATAGCGATTATTCTTCTTCAAACACCTTTCAAATGGAAAAAGAATTGATAGCAGCCAATGAGCCTGGTGAACAATGGATTCGATTTCAATCCGAATCGCAAAATTTTCTTTTGAGCTTATTAGAACAAAATTCGTTTTTTCAATCCTATCCTAAAAAATCTCACCTCTATCGTTATGCATTTCACGATCTCCTCGATTTTGAAAAAAAACATTTGTTGCATTTTATTTTTTCAAATTATT
>CANJMU010000081.1 GCA_947475135.1 Silvanigrellaceae bacterium | reverse complement strand
GTTTTCAGGCGAACTCAAAAGCAATCACAACAACAGATACAATGCTTGAAGAAATCATCAATTTAAAACGCTCTTAAAGTTTTACTTTTCTATCAATATTCTTTGAAAAATAATTATAGTAAAAATTGAGTTATTTATTAATAAAGTATATAAATAAATCGTCATTCAATTTACGTTATTTTTGAAAGTTAGAGCCCTATGGTAATTCGACCACGATTGAAATTCAATTCATTTTTTTTAGGCGCCTATTTTATTCTATCGGCGCTTATTTTTTTGATACTTATCGGAATTATTTGGAGCACTTCCATTAAAGCTCAAAAAGCTGCGAATTTACAACATGATGTCAATTTAATTATGAATGGAATTACAGGTAGTATTTTAGGTTCTGCCGAACTCGATTCCCAGGGTCTTGCCTACCAGTCCAAGTCATTGATGCAAGAGTACTTAGATTATACGTTTGGGTATGAACAACTTGTTGAAAAAATACGAAGCAATATTGTGAGTGTCGATGTCTTTATTTTAATTAATCCCTACAAAAGATTAGTGGGGTCTTGGTCAAGTCCAAAAAAAGTTGAGCAAAGCTGTTTAGAAAACAGAACAGAATTTTTCCATCCAAAAAAGACAAGTTATCCTTACGTTATCTCAATTAGTATGAATACATGTTTTGAAACAAAATTAAATATTATGGAATACCATACAATAACAACCCCTATTTTAATTTCTATTTTTCTTCTTTTTATATGGGGAATATGCATTTATCTTATGCTGAAATCTTTGGCATATGCGGGAAAAATTTTAGGAAAAACAGCAAATGTGGATGACCTCGTTCAAAAAACAGATCTTATTTCTTGGACAAATGTTTCCTTATTAACTAAAAAAGCTGTCCAGGTTAGGGGAAGAAATTTACAATATTATCAAACTTTAATTCTAGACACCCAACATGATATTGCAAAAATATTAGATGAAATTAATAAGAATTATAATTTTAAAGATCTCAATCAAAATATTGGAATGGTCAGAAGCATTTTGCAGGCCTCGGCATTAGAAGTCAGTAATACAAGTCACACTTACGAAGATATTACGCCAAATCGTGAAGTTTCTAAAAAAGAACTGCTGACATTTTTTGAAAATTATTTTAAAGGCGCAGAAAAACGAATTTATTTGCCAGAAGAGTTTTATTTAAAAATCAAAAACATTTTTATTTTTGAGAGAATTCTAGTGAACTTAGCGTCGAATGCCTTTAAACATGGAACTAAAACTCCAGTGTTGATCTGTGAAATTCGAGATAATAAAATGCATTTCAATATTCATACGGAAATCACACTTTTAAGTGCAATCATATTTAGATTGGCCATAAGCACGGGAAGAATTGATCTCAAAAATGAAAATATCCCAACTTACACAAAATTATGGGGAAGGCACGGCCGCGGTCTTTCCATCATTAAGCGAGGAATTCTTCGCCTTGGTGGTCTTATGGTTTTTAAAGTGCAAGGTCGTAAAATCATTTCAGGTTTTGTATTAAAAGCTTCATTTAAAGCTAAAAATATTGAAAACAATGAAGAAACTAGTCAAAAAAGACGTGTCATATTTTTTGACAATGAAATTTTAATAGAAGAATGTAAGAAATATGGGTTAGATCAGTTCTTTATCAGCCATGATGAAGTGATTCGTCTGGCGAGTCTGAATGAGCCTTTAGAAATCGTAAGCAATCAGGATATCATTTTTGACGAAAACTATCCTGTAAAAATAATTACGAAAAAGGAGAGGATCAAAGGGCTTGCTAACAATTGGTTGGGAATTCACACCATGGGGGGCACGCACGATGAATAAATTATTTCCAATTCACAGATGGTTAGTTGTTGATGATAATAAATCTGATGTGGAAGATCTTGCATTAGCCATTGAAGGTTTAGGTGGAAAATTTGATTCTGCAGATAACATCAAAGCTGCGGAAAAATTGTTGAAAAAAAACATCTATGATGTTTGCGTGATCGATTGTTTTTATAAAGGGTCTAATAAAACAGGTTTAGATCTTTTACCAGAATTAAGAAATACCCTTCCTGGATTACCCGTTGTCATGATTTCGAGTACTGACGATATTGAATTACCAAGCAAAGTTATTATGGGTGGTGCGGACATTTTCTGTCCGAAGCTCAAAGATTCCCTTTCTATGACAAAAATACTCGGGGCAGCAGCGTTGCAAGCCGTGGCATTTAGAAAATTAAAAGTGTTAGAGCATATTTCATCAACTCATGGAGAGCTTTATTTAAGCCCTTTGTGCTTTGAATCCATGGAAAATTCTTTGCGTCGAAAAGAAGAGCGGCTGTTGATTTCTGGTGCCTCTGGAACTGGAAAAACTCAATGTGCGCAAACTTTTGCAAATAAATTTATTAAACAAAATTATGGAATTGTTTCAAGAAACGTCGTTTATCATAGCTGTTTGTCCAGAAGTGACGAGGAAAATTCTCATTTATTATTTGGTTCTAAAGAAAATACCGGGTCCCATATTGATTTTAATCTGTTTGAACGAGCGGTTGGTGGCGTTTTAATTTTAGATGATATCCACGCTCTTTCTTTAGAAAATCAAAAAAGATTAAAAACAATTTTTGACTCTGAGCAAAATTACAAAGAGGGGAATGCCCCAATTCATTATATTAAATGTGTATTTACTTGCTCTACAGAAAAAGATGTACAAATCATTCCTGGACTGATTGAGTCTTTTGCACATCGTGAATTAGATTTGCCAGCCCTTCAAGATTTAGGCCCCGATCTGCATAAGGCTGTAGAGTTTGTTATTCATCAATACATCAAAATAAATCAGGATGTCCGTGTTTCTTTTCACCTAGATTCTATTACAAAAATCTTAGATATTGTTTGTGTTCACACATTACCTGCAAATTTTAAAACTCTTTATCAATTGATCGATAATTCTTTTCATAATGCAATGTCAGATAGAAGAACTCTTATTTATCCAAACGATATTGAATTAACTTGTAGTATTAAAGCAGCGCCAAATATGTCCTCTTTAACAGCGAAATCGAATTATGATTTCTTGGACAATCGTTACGGAGAAACTTTATTGAGAAATATGGCTGTGGGTGAAAATTTTGATGAAGCCAAAGAAATGCTTCGAAAAATTATGGTTCAAACGGCAACCAAAAAGCATGGGGGCAATAAATCAAAAGTGGCCGCTGCCCTTGGAATTTCCCGCCAAAGTTTATATGATCACGAGGATGTTTAAATTTAAACTCCCCCTCGACTGAAATTGGCATTTGAATGCCCGAAGGATTTTGTCATGAAGACATTTTTGAAGAAATGGAATTCTTCGAGCCAACTGATACGTGAAGGTTGGCCATTTTTCCTGAAAATTCCCCTGGGAAATAAAATATTTTCAAAGCTTGTAAGCCATTTTATTCCCTATACAGGTTCAATTTCCCCTATTGTCTTAAGCATTTCGAATGGCGAAGCCCATGTTCAGCTCAATGACAAAAAATCAGTGCGAAATCATTTAAAAAGTATTCATGCCATTGCCATGGCAAACCTTGGCGAATTTACAACGGGTCTTTCTATTATTTCTCAATTAAACGATACCGACAGCGCAATTTTAGTCAAATTAGAAGTAGAATATCTTAAAAAAGCTCGTGGAACACTGATTGCAAAAGCAAAAAGCGAGTATCATTCCGTCAATACAGACACAAATATTGTTGTTGTTGCTGAAATTTATAATTCGGAAAATGTCGTTGTTGCTAAGGTAACAGGGCATTGGAGAATCCGTCCCCACCAGGAGAAAAAAGGATGAAACAGGAAACTGCATTAACGAAACATGCAAAGATAGAATATCCCATTATTTGTGGGGCTATGTATCCTTGCAGCAATCCCGAGTTGGTTGCGGCGGCTTCCGAGGCTGGGGGGATTGGAATTATTCAACCACTCTCGTTGACGAGTGTTCATAAATATAAGTTTTTAGATGGCTTAAAGTACATTCAAAAGCTAACTAAAAAACCAATAGGAATGAATATTATTACGGAAAAATCAGTGGAACGTTATCAAAAAAGAATGGAAGAATGGCTTGATATTGCCTTAGAAAATGGTGTCCGCTTTTTTGTGACATCTTTAGGCAATCCGCGTTGGGTTGTCGATCGTGTGAAGCCTTTTCAGGGTATTGTTTATCACGATGTTATTAATAAAAAATGGGCAATGAAAGCTTTAGAGAACGGTGTCGATGGAATTATTGCTGTGAATGATCGCGCGGGTGGTCACGCAGGACAGACCTCCTTGGAAGATTTATTTCATGAAATGAAATCTTTGAACGTTCCGTTAATCGCAGCAGGCGGAATTTCAACTCGTCCGGATTACGAACAGGCTTTGGCTTTAGGGTACTCTGGAATTCAAATGGGAACACGCTTTATTGCCTCTACAGAATGCAGTGCCCATGCGGATTATAAGAACGAAATTGTAAAATCAGAGGAAACAGATATTGTTCTTACCGATAAAATTTCTGGCGTTCCTGTGAGTGTTATTAAGACTCCAACAGTCGAGAAAATGGGAATTCATGCTGGGCCGCTGACAAGATTTTTATTACGTCATCCAAGAACAAAGCATTATATGAGAATGTTCCTGATGTTAAAATCAATTTCACAATTGAAAAAAGCATCTTTGGAAGGGAATAATTACAAAGATTATTTTCAGGCAGGAAAGAGCGTGAAGGGCATTGATTCTGTGCTTCCATGCAAAGAGATCATTCATAATTTAATTTCAAAAAACTAAAGTGATAAAGTAACAGTGAATATTCATTTGAATT
>CANJMU010000080.1 GCA_947475135.1 Silvanigrellaceae bacterium | reverse complement strand
AGATTTTCTTCGATTGAAGAAGTGATCATGGCCCACGAGCATAAATTTGTAGAGCTTCATTCTAAGATTTTTCTGAAAGTTAAAAAT
Source organism: Silvanigrellaceae bacterium (assembly GCA_947475135.1). The sequence goes on along the minus strand of CANJMU010000080.1, from coordinate 4,778 downwards.
TCAAAAGAGCTTGTTGATACTACTGTGGGAAGATGTCTTTTAAAAGAAATTATTCCTGAGGGAGTTCCATTTTTCAAAAAATACAATAAGCCTTTGGATCAAAAATCTTTGTCTGTTTTAGTCAACGATACCTATCGTCTTTGTGGAGCGAAAGAAACAGTTTTACTTGCGGATGCTCTCCGTGAATATGGTTATCGTTATGCTACAGAATCGGGTATTTCTATCGCCATTAATGATATGATGATTCCAAAAGAAAAAACATCATTACTTGATGCCGCTTACATAGAAGTGAAAGAAGTTCGTGAACAATACTCTGAAGGTTTGATTACAGAAGGTGAGCGAATCAACAAGGTTATTGATATTTGGTCTCGTGTTCAAGATGAAATTACTGTAAAAATGTTAAAACAACTTGAATTTCAACAAGCAAAAGATCAAAACGGGAAAGAAGTCACGATTCAGTCTTTCAACTCTTTGTATATGATGGCTGATTCTGGAGCCCGTGGTTCAAAACAACAGATGCGTCAATTAGCCGGAATGAAGGGCTTGGTTGCAAAAGCCACTGGGGAGATTATTGAAACTCCAGTGACAAGTAACTTACGAGAAGGATTTACGATTCTTCAATACTTTATTAATACGCATGGTGCCCGTAAAGGTTTGGCCGATACCGCTTTAAAAACAGCATCTTCTGGGTATTTAACAAGACAGCTTGTTGACGTTGCTCAAGATACCATTGTTTCGGAATTGGACTGTGAAACATTGGATGGTGTTGAAGTGACATCGGTTGTTGAAGGTGGTGAAATTATTCAAAAGGTTGGTCAAAGAACCTTAGGACGTATTTCATTGTATGATATTAAAAATCGTACGACTGGCGAAGTTATTGTTGCTAGCAATGAAGAAATTGATGAAGCTGCTCTTATTAAAATGGATGCAAGTAAAATTGACCGTGTTTATGTTCGTTCGGTCCTGACTTGCAGAACTCGTCGTGGAGTTTGTACAAAATGCTACGGGCGGGATTTGGCAACTGGTAAATTGATTAACATCGGTGAAGCAGTTGGTGTCATTGCGGCTCAATCCATTGGAGAGCCTGGAACACAGTTGACAATGCGGACATTCCACTCTGGTGGTACGGCAACAACTCAATCCCAAGCATCTTCCGTAGAAGCGAAAGTAGAAGGAACAGTTCAGCTATCCAACGTGAATTTAGTGCGGGGACGTAACGACTGGTCTACAGCCATGGGACGCAACGGAGAACTTGTTATTTACGATTTGGATGGAGCGGAGCGTGATAGGCAATCCATTCCTTATGGAGCAAAAATCTTTGTTCAAAACAATCAATCCGTCAAAATTGGTACTCCACTTGTTGAGTGGGATCCTCACTCTGTGGTGATTGTTTCTGAAGCTGCGGGTCGCATTAATTTTTTTGACTTGCACGACGGAACATCAATGGAAGAAAAGACAGATGAAATTACTGGCTTAACTCGCCGTGTTGTGATCGAAAATAAAGACAGCAAAATTAAGCCTTCCATTTTAGTTACGGATGCATCGGGAACTGCGATTCGAATTTCAGATGTGAGAGATGCTCGCTATCCATTACCAAGTGGAGCGATCATTATGTACACAGATGGTGATTCTGTTCAGCCTGGTGATGTTTTGGCAAAGATTCCTCGGGAACAAGCAAAGACAAAGGATATTACTGGTGGTTTACCACGCGTAGCGGAACTTTTTTTAGCTCAAAAAAGAAGAACATTTGCAATCATTTCTGAAATCGAAGGGTTTGTTTCCTTTGGTTCCGATGTGAAAGGAAAGCGTCGTGTTCTTGTGACGCCTGAACTAGGAAGTGGTGAAAGTCGGGAATATTTAATTCCTAAAGGCCGCCATATTGTTGTGATCGAAGGTGATTTTATTCGCGCTGGCGAACCCTTAGTTGATGGGCCTTTAAATCCACATGATATTTTAAAAGTTCTTGGTGAAAAAGCTTTAGCAAATTATCTTGTGACAGAAGTCCAAGCAGTTTATAAACTTCAAGGTGTGGTTATCGATGATAAACATATTGAAGTTATTGTAAAACAAATGTTACGGCGTGTAAAAATCAAAGATTCTGGTGACACGGACTTTTTACCTGCTTCACAGGTTGAAAAATGGACTTTTGAAGAGCAAAATGAATTGGCGATTCAACGTGGTGCGACTCCTGCAACTGCTGAGCCTTTATTGCTTGGTATTGCTCGGGCTGCATCATCAACAGAGTCTTTCTTTGCCGCTGCTTCTTTCCAAGAAACAACTCGTGTTTTAACGGAATCTGCTCTTGCGGGACGCGTTGATTTGTTACGTGGTCTGAAAGAAAATATTATTATGGGTCGACTGATTCCTGCGGGAACAGGGATGAAATACTACCAAAAATTAGAGATGAATGTTGAAGGCCAAAGCTTAGACGCGGAGTCCATTATTGAAGCTTCTCTGCCTCATACTGTCGCAAAGATGGGGTCGATTCACCTCCAATCTGCTCTTCGTTAATCTCTTTTATTCTTCTTAATGAAATGTCATCAAAAATGGGCTATTCCTGTCGACAACCTGAATAGCCACAATTTCTGTTAAAATTTTTGATGACGTAAATTCCTTTGGAACACGCATCGGTAATGTTTGTGTAATCACATCTACAAAAATTTCATCGATATGACTAAAATCTTTTTTGAGTTCTTTTTTTGCAGTTAAATTTTCATACTTAAATAATGTTCCATCATGATGAATATAAATTTTATAATAGATCACTTCTCCTGCACGCAAAGGTGACGCTGGCGGAATAAATCTGTCTTTTTGGTTCCAAATTGCGCTAAACTTCTGCCGAAATTCCTGGCTAAATTGAAACAGCGACATCTCTTTATGTTCGTAGTGGGACAACATTTTTGGAGTCATTCGCGGGGTTAATAAATTATCATCTTGAACTGGTATATCGCCGTCATCGGCATCTATTTCTTGATTATTGTGGGAATTATTTCTTAATTTTGTTAAAAAATCTGGATTGCTTTGTGGTAAAAAACGCTGAATTCCCATAGGGATTTTTTTTTCATAGACGGAAGTTTTAGAAGAAGAATCAGGTGATGCCAGAATTTTTTTTCGCTGTGGTATGACAGGAAGATTTGAAATGAGTGGTGATTTTTGATTTTTTAATTCATCTTTTTTGCTTTCGAAATGAATTTTTACTGGCCCAGAAGATCCGGATTCTTCCGTTGTGACATATTCTTTTTTAATAAAATAAAAGCACAAAGCAATCAGCAAGACATGAATGACAAAAGAATAAATCAAAAATGAAACTTGATTTTTTTCTTTTTGAACAAACCATTGTTGAAATACATTTTCTGTCATGAAATCACTGAACTTTCTTTAAAATTTCACAGACTAAACAAAATAAAAACCAATAAAAAACTGATTGAGCCAATGGGACGCGGACAGATGAAACTCTGATCGTTCCCAAGCAATACGAATTTCACTCATCATAAGTCGGCTTACGTTTAAAAAACCTTGATCTTTTTTGAGGTGATTTGCCATACAATAAAGAATTGCATCCAGAATTTTTGACAACCCATATTTTTCTGTAAATTCTTTGGAAATATTTAAAATTTGAGCAATCATTTCTAATTCTTCAATTGTCGCATTTTTATTGTTTTTGTCTATAAATTGAGAGCGAAAGTAATTTTTATTTTTAAGATGACTAAAATAGTTTTCTAACCAATTCATATCTTTTTCATCTAATAAATCAGGTTTTGAAGATTCTTTTATTTCTTTTGGAAATTCAATAAAGTAACGGGTCATGCGGCTTAAAATTGTCGGTAAAATTTTTGAAGGATGGGTAGATAATAGAAAAAAAAGACAAGGGTGAGGGGGTTCTTCCAATAATTTTAAAAGAGCGTTAGAGCTGGATAAAGAAAGTTTATCGCCATTTTCAATGATAACAACACGCTGAGGGGATACAGTGGCTGGAATTTCACAAAACTGTTGAATTTTTTCTACGTCACTTTTTTTAAGAGAGCTTTTTTCATTTTTTAAAACAAGGAGATCGGGGTAATTTGAAATGAGGTCTTCTGATATTTGTTGTTGTGAAGTTAAAAAGATTTTTTCAAAAATAAAGGAATAGTCATCAACTAAAAACCCATGATTTTCAAATTGAGGCGAAAATAACCCATAGCAATGGTGGGAAAATTGAATATTTTGAAAAAATTCACTTAATGTCATAAACTTAAACCTAACGTTGTGTTCAAATGAAAAAGAATATTTTCGAATATGGTTGCAGGTTCTTTATCTGTTGGAATTAAAATGCGCAGTGGCACTGACCCACATGGGTAAGTATAATTTTCGTGAACTATTTTTTCATAGGATTTCAAAAGTTTTTCGTGAAACTCGAGGCTTTCATTGTCAAAACGGTCTTTTTCCATTTCTCGATTTTTTTGAATACGGTTCATAGCAATTTTCTGATTACAAGTTAACACAAAGGTAACATCTGGTTTTTGTCCTTTTAATATTTCACTTGTAGCACTATCGATGGTTTTTTTAGGTACACCGCCTAAAATATTTTGATAAACATAGGTAGAATCTAAAAATCTATCACATAAAATAAATTTTTTATTTAAATAAGGCTGGATAACTTTTTGAAAATGTTCGTTGCGTGCAGCGCTGATTAAAAAAAATTCTGTTAATTTTAAAAACTGATCGTCAGGTTCAAATTGCGCCTTAAATAAATTTCGAATTTCTTCTGCAATTGGCGTTCCCCCTGGTTCGCGGGTTTT
>CANJMU010000079.1 GCA_947475135.1 Silvanigrellaceae bacterium | reverse complement strand
TATCCCTTTTTTTTAATTGCATATAATTTTCTTTGAATAACTGCAGCAATTGAGCACATTTTGGGCTCCACGTGGAGATAAATAAAATGTACCAAAATCGGTGGTCAGAAAAATTAACTTTATATTTTCCACCTTCGGATGGCTCTGAATCATAATAAATATTTGGGAAAATAATAAATCTTGGGAGCGGAGGTTTTTTTTTACCCACAACACCAGGATCTTCGCTTTTAGACTCTTCTGATTGAACTTCAATCTGTTTTTCGAATTTTAATTCTTCTTGCGTTGCAAATAAATTTTGGTAACTTAACAAAAGCAACATAAGCAGAAGACTTTTTTTCATAGGAACCCTAAAATTTGAAGATAAGATTATTCTATTATAGGTTAGACACAAATTGAGGGATCGAAATAATTTGACCAATTGTCAAATTGTTAAGAGGCAAAATATTTCAATTTTGTTACTTTGTCTATTTTGAAAATAGAAGAAAAAAAATTTTACTTTTAAGGAGTTCGTTATTTTGGATCTCAGTTCTATTCAAATTCCTTGGCAAGAATTTGATTTAATCTTTGGAACAAATCATATTCTTTCTTTGCGTAATTTAAATATTAAGGATCATAAAAGGGCTAAGAAATTTCTTTCTAGTTGCGGCTTTTCTCCAAATTCTCATTTTCAAAAAAAACAATTTGAACAAATATTTATTGAGTCCTTGTTTTTTATTCGCCATCACTTACTTTATGAGAACGAGAGAGAAAGTTATATTGTTCCTGCAGATATTTTATATTTGGATGACCCCTGTTACTTAATTCTTTACGCAAGTGATTTATTGCCAAAATACAGATATCGACGAACGTGGTCCTGCCTCGTTCTAAAAGTTATGTATGTGATTTCAGCCATACATTTTAATGAAAAACTCAATACAATTGATGAAGCTAGGGATGTGATTTTTAAAAGGATTAAGGATCATTTGATTGAAACACCATCTCTCCTTTTTCATTGCAACGATCACAAAATTTCTTTGAAAAAAGTTGAGTGGAAAGAAGCAAAATCAAGATCGAGCATGATTTTAAAAATGCTGAATAAACCACAAAGCGTCAGCGAAGAAATTCAAGATTATTTAGGAGTTCGTTTTGTTGTAGAAAATGAAAAAACAATTCCACTATTCATAAAATGTCTCATCAATTCAGATATTATTATACCACACCAAACAATAAATTTAAGAACGAGAAACAGTCTATTAAATATTAAAGATCCTAGAAAAATAATGTATTTTTTTGAGGGGCTTTATTCAACTGGTACTTTATCTGAAAGCGAATTTATGGAAATTTATAATAAAATTTCTTGGAAGATTGCTTTTGGTGATGATCTGAAAAGATCAAATTCATTTTCAAGTCAGCACTATAAATCCCTGCAATTCACCGTTAGGCATTTAATTCGAAGCAAAAATCCTGCATTTCAGGTTATTGATTCTTTAACAAAGCAGCTTTATCATCACACGGGAATACAGAAACAAGAGCCTTGGATTGACACCATTGTTCCAGAATTTTTGTCTAATTATTTCCCTTTTGAAATTCAGATTATGGATGAAGAAGGATATAATTCTTCGAAATATGGTTTGGCATCTTACGAGCAATACAAGTCGAATCAATTAAATTCCGCACGAGAAAAGGTTTTAAAACAACTATTAAGATTTGATTCTAGTAAATTAGAATCTCAAGAATTTTGAGGAAATATGCACACGAAAGCGCCTCTTTTAAAAACTCAAAATAAATTGAAGCATGCCATTTATGCAGGAAGTTTTGATCCATGGACTTTTGGGCATCAATATGTTTTAGATGCAGCCCTTAAAGTTTTTGATGTTGTTCATATTGTCAGCGCAATTCACCCTTCAAAAAAAAGTGCTTTAAAACCCGATTTGCGTGCACGTGTCATAGCCTATGAAATTGATCCTTTTATGAACTGGTGGAATAAGTCTTTGCCGTTCTTGATTAGTGATAAAATTATTGTGACCTGCCAAGAAGGGCTCATTGCTGATTATGCGGAAAAAGAGGGAATTCAAAATTTAATTCGAGGACTTCGCTCAACAACAGATTTTGAATCTGAATTTAATTTATATTTTTCCAATCAGGCCATCAATCCAGACCTAAAAACATGGGCTGTTATGTGTCCACCTGAATTACTGCATTGCTCATCCACTTATGTAAGAACTGTTGTTGGAAAGCATAATGTTAAATTTGTAGGGACAAGTTTTTTATCTCAGTCTTTTATGTTGGGCTGGAGCTTTGTGATTGGACAAATTTTTGATTTGATTTGTTTGTGCTCAAAAGCGCGATTTCACAAAAATTTAAACAATCTTAAATTCGAAGATTTTCGCGAATCTATGCAAATTACATTTACAAATCTCTATTTAAAACAAACTAAAATATCTCGCAGTGTTCATTTAAAAACAGAAAAATTATTTTTTTCCTATTTAAAAAGCACAGGGGAAGAATTAAAAAAGAAGGTTCTTTTATTCAAAGAATACCCAGAGAAAGAAACCAATGAACTTTGGGCTATTTTTGCCGCCTGTTTAGAAGAAAATAAAATGTTACCTCAGGAATTTGAAAATGCGGCCCAATATATTTTAGATTGTTCAAAAAAATTGGGAAAAACTGAAGAGGAATTGTTTTCTTTGAAAAGTGTGGTAGAACTCCTGTCTTAGTTTTTGTCGCCATAGCTCAGATGTATAGAGCACTTCTTTCCTAAAGAAGGGGTCGCAGGTTAGAGTCCTGCTGGTGACGCCATTATATCCTCCCAGCAAAACCTTGACCACTGCAATTCTTGAACTACTGAAAACTTATAAATAAATGTGAGAATACGCCAAGGATCATTTATTTTTATTTTCAGTAGGAAATAGGGTTCACAAGATGGCACTTGCAAAGCAAAAAAAATACTTAACAGATACTGAGACTCTCAAATCAAACAATGCAATCCACTCAAAAAATCTAAAAAATGAAACTTTAGACAATCCAAAATTAACTGCCAATTCACTCTCCGATGATCCCATGAGAAATAAAATCGTTGTGGATTATGCACCTCTCATTAAATTTATTGGGCAAAAAATCGCAGCAAGACTTCCATCTAGCGTTGACGTGGAAGATCTTTTTAGTGCGGGAATTATTGGACTAATGGATGCCATTGATAAATATGACCCAACCCGTGACAATAAGTTCAAGACCTACGCAGAATTTCGAATTCGAGGGGCCATGCTCGATGAATTAAGAAGCCAGGATTGGGTTCCCAGAAGCGTCCGCGAATTGAACAAAAGGGATGAAAAAACAAAAAGAATCTTAGAACAAAAACTGGGCCGATCTCCAACGGATTCCGAAATGGCAACCCATTTTGAAATCCCTCTAGAAGAATATCAAACACAAATATCTAGAACTAAAGTGACAATGCTGTGCTTGGAGGATTTAGGTGGTTCTATTTCTTCAGACAAAAAAACTTTGTTAGATAGCTTAGAAAATCCTAATGTCGTCAACCCTTTTAGCTCACTCAAAAATAAAGGGATGCAAGACACACTAATGAAAGCTGTGGAAGAGCTGCCAGAAAAACATAAATTAGTGATGTGCTTGTATTATTACGAAGACTTAAATTTAAAAGAAATTGCCCGAATACTGGATGTGACAGAATCCCGAGTGTCACAGCTGCATACTCAAGCAATTCAGAAAATGAAAGCTAAGATTCGTTACCTATTGGTTGAGTGAATAAAAAAATGAATGACAAAGGAGAACGAAATGCCGCTTCCCAAGACTGAAATTCAAATCTTAGTTGTGGATGATTTTCCAACAATGAGAAAAATTGTCAAAGGAGTCCTTAAGCAACTAGGTTACAGTAACGTAACAGAAGCCGAGGACGGGTCACAAGCTTCAAAAATATTAGAAACCAACAATCAAATTGAATTTATTGTGAGTGATTGGAATATGCCTCATATGACGGGGATTGAATTGCTCAAATGGGTTCGCTCATCCAAAGAAGAAAGAATTAAAAATATTCCATTTTTAATGATTACTGCAGAAGCCGACAAAGCATTTATTATTGAAGCCGTTAAAAGCGGGGTGAATAATTATATTGTCAAACCATTTAATGCCGCAACAATGAAAGAAAAAATAGAAAAGATTTTTAAATGAATAAAGTAACAAATATAACCCAAGGGAAATAAAATATGAAATTTATAGGAACTGTGCCTTCTTCCTTAAATAGTCTTGAATCTTCCCCACAGGAATTATTATTTTACAATTTAAAATTGGCAAAAGTTGATATTAAAATGAAGGCTAACGGATACAGAATATCCAATCTTCAAAAAGAGATGAAAGAAGTCACATGTCTTGCCATGTCATCACAAGGACAGCTTTTTGAAAGCACCACAATCTACGAAATAGGATCTCTCCTTAGAATTTGGATTTATATTCCCAATTATTGGCAAAGAAAATCAAAACTGGTCGCTTATTCTCATACATTAATACCTGAGCATTTTCAGATATTTTCAAAAGTGACTCAATGTGAAAACAAGTACGATCAATTTCAAACTCTTTGCCAAACAATGACCATTGATTCCGTTGATGAACAAATACTCAATGAATATATCAAAATTTCTGGGGTCAAAAAATGAATCCAATTCTGCTCATTTCTTTTATTGGAATCGTTTTATTTTTATTTCAGATGTTTTTCTTTACATACTGTATGCGCTGGTTAGTCAATGGAAAAAAGAAAAGAGATAAAGAATTTTTATTACTTGATGAAGAAAGAAAAAAACTTTTTGAAATGCAGTCTAATCTAAAAAATGAAATTCTAGATGTACAAAAATTATCTAAAGATACATTTCAAAAACTACGTATATTAGGATCAGAAGTCCATGAAGAATGGAATGATGTCACAAAAAAAATAAACTCCGTTCTTGTTGAAGTTGAGTCTC